>JAXFDG010000210.1:0-1819 GCA_034173665.1 Arcanobacterium sp. | reverse complement strand
GTCATCCATTCGTGCAAAACGCTTCGCAAGAGATGCTGCAGCTACTGGACTCTGAGCCACGATTGCTGTTTGCTTTCCAGCTTCCAATACCGCGCCTGACCGTACATCAATTAAATCTGCAGTGTCCCAAGATAATTCTTCGTACTGCTCCGCAGCCTTTTTAATGCGTGCGTTATCATCAGTATTTAGCGGAGTTACGCCCAACATTTTCTGCACTCTAGTAATACCAACTCGAGCATCAGCTAGACTGAAGAGGAAGAAGAAAGACATATTCATCGGTGCGCTCAAGAAGGCTGTATACCCGTAAATTTGCAACAGCTGCCCTGCCGTGATTGCTTCCTTGTAGAACTCAAGAAACGCAAACGAAACTACAACTGCACTAAATACTGCCGGTACGCCAGCGTTAAGCGCAGAAACCAACGACTGCACGCGCGCAGCACGAATTCCCGCATCACGTACCTTTTCTGACTTTCCCTTGTAGCTTTCATTGTAAACAGCTTCGCCGCCCACACCACGCAAGATACGTAAACCGACGACGGCATCGGTCGTCAAGGTAGCTAACTCACCACGAGCATCACGATAATCCGAGAACCGTGCTTGCAGCGGTTTCATTAGAAGCATCAAGATTAGCAGCACAACCGGCATACCAATCATAATTAAGAAACCAAGTTTGGCAGAGATATTAAAGATCAAAACTCCGGCAACGCTAAGAGAGAGCATGGCTGCAATAATCCCGGGGAGCTGAGTAACTAAGTCAGCGATTCGGTCAAGATCAGAATTAAATGCCGAGACGAGCTCGCCGGAAGGAATTTTTTCTTTCCCGATTCCCCGCACACCAAAAGTCTTGCGGACAATCTGCTTTCCAAGAGTAATTTTCGTGTGCGACCAAAGCGTTATTCGAAGTAGGTCGCTGGTACCAATAGCCGAGCGCAGAATAATTAATCCGGCAAGACCAAGGAAACCTGGTAGCAACTTTAGTGATAAACCTTGTTCAATACCGGAATCGAGAATTTCTCCAATGACAAAAGGAATTAACAGTACCCCAAAGAAAGCTAGTATCTCAACAGTAGTAGTTATCGCAAATAATCCCCGGCGCTGCCAAATAATTGAACGCACAAGACGCTCTGGATTCGCTGCACCAGAATGCCCTACTTCAAATAGCTTTGGCCACTTTTTTGGTTCTGGACCTTTTATAAATGCTTTAGTTGTTGACTCAGACATTTATTTTTATCTCTCTTCAACATTCAAAATTTTAAAATAATGGAAATAAAATCTGCTACAGACCTCGGCCAAGTTGAAGTTAGAGATTGCAATAAGCAAATGAGTTGAATCCTTGATTTTCAGTTATTACGAATCAAGGATTCAACTCTTAGCTTACGAACCAGTGACTACCACTGAGCAACGCCAGATATCTATTCTGGCGATTTTGCAGAAATAATTCTGTAGGAAACAGTTTTACATCCGCAATTCAGCGATATCTTCACCTAGGGACCGAAGTAGCGCATGCCGTGCTTCACGACGACGACGTTGTTCATTTGGCTCAGGTACCGGAGCTGCCGAAATCAAACGACGGGTGTATTCCTCACGTGGACTGTGTAGCACATCGCGATTAAAGCCTTGCTCCACAATCTTACCGTGTTGCAAAACTACAACGCGGTGTGCGAGCAAGTCAACAACAGCCAAATCATGCGAGATGAACAAACAAGCGAAGCCAAATTCTTCTTGCAAGTCAGAAAGCATCCGCAAAACAGTTGCTTGTACCGACACATCAAGTGCAGAAGTTGGCTCATCAGCAATCAATAGGCTTGGGCGGAGAATC
>JAXFDG010000209.1:0-1414 GCA_034173665.1 Arcanobacterium sp. | reverse complement strand
TGAGGGGCAGGCTCGAGGAGTCGCAAAAATGATTGATGAGGACAAATACTGCATCGATATTCTCACCCAGGTATCCGCTCTAACCAGAGCACTACAAGGGGTAGCGTCAAGCTTGCTAGAAGACCACCTCAACCACTGTGTTGTAGACGCGGCACGTAAAAGTGATGAAGATGCCGAAGTGAAAATGCGCGAAGCTATGGATGCCATCAATCGCTTGATTCGCTCGTAAAAATAGCCACCTTAAAGGGCTCTGTTCCTTACTCAGCGTAAAGGCCGCAACCTCTAGTTCAGAGTTGGAGGCCTTTCGCTTTATGTCTCACCAGTCCCTGCGTGGCTCGAACCCGCGTCACCTGCGACATCAAGCACGAGGTTAGAACCCTGAAATCTTTCTGACCAGGTGTTTTAGAGCTTCGTTGTAAGGTGAACCCACTATTGCACGAAGAAGCACCCAGCGAGTAATTGTATTACTTACTGGGTGCTAATGGTGGAGCTAACGGGACTCGAACCCGTAACCCCCTGCTTGCAAAGCAGGTGCGCTACCAATTGCGCCATAGCCCCAAAGGCTGGTTACTACCAGTTGCAGAGAATTACTTTACTTGATGCCAAGCAGAGTTCGCATCAACTGTTTCTGCTACCTTCAAGAAGATACCATACCCAAGTACGATTCCGAAAATCAGGAAGAAAACTTTCTTCATTTCGCCTCCTTGAAATTGCCGAATGCAATTCCTTGCGTGGGCCTAGATGGACTCGAACCATCGACCTCTACATTATCAGTGTAGCGCTCTAACCGACTGAGCTATAGGCCCTTTTGTTCACACAATTCTTGTTTTCACAATTACCGTGCCGAACTAGATTAACTCAATTAGCATCAATTTGCCAAATTAATCCCTGCTCTGAGCAGTGCATCTCACATTATTCGTCAGTAACAGTAATCTTAAAGCCGCCAACGAGCATTGCAACAACGTTGAATACTAGTGCAAAAAGTCCGCCGAGAGCAGTCATTAACACAATTTCCACAACCGCAATCACGATAGCAAATGGAATCAATCGCCCGAACTCTAAGAACTGTGCCAATTGCAACAAAGTTGAGTTATTGAAAGTTGTTAAAAGATCGGTTATTCCAGACCAAACATGCATTGAATCAAGCATCAACCAGAGAATGATTGCCGCAATCACCATCATGATGCCAATAGCTACTGAAACTAAGAACGAAATCTTGAGTGCTGACCATGGATCAATTCGGGAAACGGTCATTCGCACACTGCGAACTCCTACCGACTTCTTTGCCGGATTTGCTGCTGGCTTTTCTGCCCCTGGCTTTGCCGGAGTGCTTACATCTGCCATTATTTCTCCATTACTTTTATTTCTCAGTTTTCCACTGACTTCTACAGGTATCGTACCGCGTTTCCGAAAA
>JAXFDG010000208.1:0-1700 GCA_034173665.1 Arcanobacterium sp. | reverse complement strand
CCGCGAACATGAAGACGGAACTACTGATCAGGTTGTTTCGGCACGTCTGGCAAATGAGGGTGATGACCTCTTCCTTGTCTCCCGCAAGGGACAGTCGTTACGCTTCACCGCAACGAATGACACTTTACGTCCAATGGGCCGTGGAACTTCCGGTGTTACCGGCATGAAGTTCCGTGAAGGTGACTCCTTATTGACCATGGATGTTGTTCGTGATGATTCAGAGGTCTTTGTAGTTACTGAAGGTGGTTTCGCAAAGCGCACACACGTAGATGAATATCGTGTTCAGGGCCGTGGTGGTCTTGGAATTAAGGTTGCAAACCTAGTAGAGGCACGAGGCGATCTTGTAGGTGCACTTATTACTCAGCCAGATGATGAAGTACTCGTGATTATGGCGCAAGGTAAGGTTGTTCGTTCTTCAGTTAATGAAGTGAATCTAACTGGCCGAGCAACACAGGGTGTGACTTTTGCTCGTCCGGATGCCAATGATCGAGTTTTGGCAATTGCCCTTAATCTAGAATCTCAGGCGGATGCAGACCAAGAAGATTCAGAAGTTGCAGCAAACGCAGAAGCTAGCGTAGCTGAAACCGGAGCGAAAGTGAGTTCCTCGACGTCTGAAAGTGAAAACGAAACTTTAGCCGACGACGTCGATAATTCAACGAAGATTGAAGAAACTGAATAAGAATCAAACGCAGGTTTGGAGAAGGAAATGCAAGTAAATCGGACGGTGTTTGCACATCGCGGGCTTTGTAAAAAAGCACCGGAAAACACGATGGCTGCTTTTGAAAAGGCAGTAGCAAAAGGCGTGCGGTGGATTGAAACTGATGTGGACATCTTGGGTGATGGAACGCCAGTTTTGATTCATGATTCTAGCTTGGATCGGACCACAAACCTGCAAGGTTCTTACTATGAACTCAGTGCGGCAGATTTACCGCGTATTGATGCTGGTTGGTGGTTTAGCCCGAAGTTTGCGGGTGAACCACTGCCAACATTAAGAATGCTGGTTGATTACATGAACCAAACTGGATTGAATGCGAATATTGAGGTTAAAGCGAATGAAGCTGGCCGGGCAATGACTTCGCAACTAGTTGATTCAGTAGTAGCTGAGCTGGAACGGTTAGAGGCTGGGCGAGAAGTAATCATTTCTTCATTTAGCCCACTTGTTTTGGAATTATTCCGTGATCGGGCACCAAAACTAGAACGTGGAGCGTTATTTACTTCGGGGAGTCTTTTCGGGGATTGGCGGTCGATTCTAGAAATTACGGAATCTACCTATATTCATCCGGAAGATTCCGGCTTAACAAAGCAGCATATTCAGTATGCGCGGAGTTTTGGTTACGGGGTGAACGTGTGGACAGTTGATTCCAATGCGCGTGCTAACGAGCTTTTTAATTGGGGAGCAACCGGAATTTTCACTAATGTTGCCGATAAAATGGTGCATCTAGAAGCGGTAGCTTTGTAGAGAGTTTGAACGAAGAGTTTATGGTGTGGCGGCAGCTTATGAGTTTAAGTTTCACTTTGTGGGTTTAAATTCCAAGACTGCAACACCAATACTGCAATTCTTTTCGGAAACGCGGTACGATACCTGTAGAAGTCAGTGGAAAACTGAGAAATAAAAGTAATGGAGAAATAATGGCAGATGTAAGCACTCCGGCAAAGCCAGGGGCAGAAAAGCCAGCAGCAAATCCGGCAAAGAAGTCGGT
>JAXFDG010000207.1:0-1752 GCA_034173665.1 Arcanobacterium sp. | reverse complement strand
GCCGTCAAGCTCGGAGGATGGCACGACGTCGTCAATAATCGCATCGCGGGCAATCCGAGACTCAAGCAAGTGTAATTCTTCAGGTGTTGCTTGGAAAATGTCGTAAAGATTGAACAGCTGCAGCGTTTGCAGAGAAACGCCTTCAAGCTGGTTTAGCTGCACTAAGAGCGCAGCCTCCTCGTCACGAAATTGCTCTTTCCGACGAATCGCAATTCTGGCGTTAAGCATCCTTGGCGCTCCTTGTGGGTTCTTAATCAATCACTTGCTAGGTTTAATCAATTACTGACTGGGCGAGCACATTCGCGGTTTGTTCAGCACGGAAAGCCTTGTACTTTTCTTGGATTTCCGGATCGCTTAAACCGATTACTGAGACTGCGAGAAGTGCTGCATTGTATGCTCCGGTTCCACCCGTTGCGGTGGTGGCAACTGGGATACCGCGTGGCATTTGCACAGTTGAAAGGAGTGAATCAAGACCGCCGGCAAGAGTTGTGCGCATTGGCACGCCGAATACTGGAAGGTGCGTATGGGAAGCGCAAACACCAGCAAGATGTGCCGCACCACCAGCGCCAGCAATTACTGCCGCGAATCCACGATCTGCCAAACCGGAAATAAATTCTTCCACTGCACCCGGAGTGCGATGGGCGGAAAGAGCGCGAGTTTCGGTTTCGATGCCAAACTTTGTCAGGACTTGGCGAGCTTCTTCCATGGCTTCAAGGTCTGAGCGAGAGCCCATGATGATAGCGACTTTTGCGGTCATTTTAATTCCTAGCTCTGTTCGGGATGTGGTTGAGTTTTTTGCAGCTTCCCTAGGAGGGCGGTCTGTCGGAGGGTGGTCTGCCAGAGGATGCTCTGCCAGTTTCTTAGGCTTCCCAAGCCTGTCCAGTAATTCGGGCGTATGCTTCGCGGTAGCGGGCAGCCGTGTTTTCAATTACTTCTGCTGGAAGGGCTGGAGCTGGCGGAGTCTTATCCCAGTCCAAAGTTTCGAGCCATTCGCGGAGGAACTGCTTGTCAAAACTTGGCTGAGCTTGGCCAGGGTTCCAAGTTTGCGCATCCCAGAAGCGCGAGGAATCTGGGGTGAAAGCTTCATCGCCCAAGGTGAGCACGCCGTCAAGATATCCAAATTCGAACTTGGTATCGGCAAGGATAATTCCATGCTCGGTAGCGTGATCGGAAGCTGCTGCGAAAAGTTCAAGTGAGGCTGTTTCAAGTGCGCTCGCAGTTTCGGTACCAACGATATTGCGTAACTCGGCGATACTGATATTGATATCGTGACCTTCTTCAGCTTTTGTGGATGGGGTGAAGATTGGTTCAGGGAGTTTATCGCCTTGCTTTAAGCCGGCAGGAAGCTTTACACCGTTTACTGTGCCGTCTTTTAGGTAGCTCTTTAATGCGGATCCCTCAAGGTAGCCGCGCACGATACATTCGGCTTCCACCATTTCAAGTTTCTTTACTAGCATTGATCGTTTTGCTAGTTCAGTGCTGTAATTTTGGAACTCTGCCGGGTAGTCGGCGGGGTTTGTGGAAATCATGTGGTTCGGAATAATCTTGTTGAGCTTTTCGAACCAGAATGCGGAAATGGAATTAAGTACGCCGCCTTTATCTGGGATTACTTCATCAAATACGACGTCAAAAGCGGAGATTCGATCAGTTACGACGATGAGCAACTCATTGCCCAAGTCGTAAACGTCGCGAACTTTACCGCGAGCTAGGAGTGGAACTTCTTGCACTGGGGAATGTTTCATTAAACTCACG
>JAXFDG010000206.1:0-10523 GCA_034173665.1 Arcanobacterium sp. | reverse complement strand
ACGCCTTGCACTAATGAGCTGGCACAGTTACCAATACCAACAATGCCGACACGGATTTTCCCCATTTTTCCTCCTGTTGAGGTGTTCGAGAGACACGTTTTGGAAATGTCCTAACAAATCTATTTTGGCATAGAAGGGTTTGGGAACGGCAATTCACTAGAAAATGAGGTGTGTCTCTAGGTGCAAAAGGTGTTATGCAGGCGCTGGATTCCAGAAGTTTTAAAAGAAAAGCAGGCAGAGGGAAAGTAAGCCGAGTTGCAAAATAGTTCCTGCAGCTTTTTCTTGTTTGAGTTCGGATAATTGCTGATGACGTTCCGGAGGGTGAGAGCTCTTTTTCCGCATCTGTGAAGGGTGTGCATTCCAAGAATCTAAGAATTCTTGTGAATTTTTTCTTTTTGCGAGTTGTTGATCTTTTATTTCTGCTGCGGCTACCAAATCTGCTGGTGAAGGCCCAAAAAGATCTTTTTCAAAGGGAGTTTTTCGGAGCGTGAGGAGCTCATCCGGCACAGAACTAAAAAGTTTTTGTGCCAGAAAACTTTGCTTCATTGCCTCGCTCATGTGAGCCAGTTTACATTATTTATTTGTTTTTCTGAAAATCGACATCATTTTTAACCGGGGAGGGATGTAATCTTGTTGTGGAGATTTATGGTACAAGAATTGGGACATTGCAGGGGAACTGGCGGAGAATCAAGGTATTTCATTAAGCTCGAAGTATGCGTTTTGAAAATCTTCCAGCTGATAGTTTCACTTTTGCACACAGCTATGCCGTTCTTGATCCGCAGCAAGTATTACTGTTAGCAGGCGATCCAGATGAAGTGTATCCGCTTGCCTCAGTTACTAAACCTATTGCTGCTTATGCAGTTTTAACACTTGTGGCTGAATCAAAATTACGTCTTGATGAAGAAGTAAAACTTCCAGAACTAGACCCAAGCGTAACTATTCAAGACCTTCTCGCACATACTTCTGGGGTGCCAATGCTAAAAGGGGAAGCGCTACTTGCCCCACGGCGTCGGCGAATCTATTCCAATTACGGTTTTGACTTGCTTGCAAAATTTCTTACGCAACGTTTTGGTATTTCCGCAAATGAACTAATTCAAAATCAGGTTTTAACACCTTTAGGGATGGACACTTGTGAAATTTCTGGGTCTATCGCTTATTCCGGGAAGAGCTCTCTAGATTCACTAATGCGTTTTGCTGCAGAATTACTTTCTCCGCAGCTGGTCTCAAAAGAATTCTTGCTGGCAGCCGTCTCCCCGCAATTTCCAGGACTTCCAGGAATCCTGCCTGGTTTTGGTCGGCAAACAGATAACCTTTGGGGGCTTGGCTTTGAACTTCGCGGAACCAAATCTCCACATTGGCTTAGTTCCTCTTTTACTCCAAGTACTTTCGGACATTTTGGCCAGTCTGGAAGTTTCCTTTGGGTAGACCCAGAAATTAACCGTGCCGGAGTGTTCCTTGGGGAACTGCCATTTTCTGAAGCTCATCAGCAGGTTTGGCCTGGCTTAACGGAGCAAATGCGGGATTTGTAGCCGCCGTAACTTCCATAACCAATTAAATCTGGAAATCTAAGACTGGCCGATTAGGAAAATTCAATAATTACTGGCACATGATCGGAAGCACCCTTACCTTTGCGTTCATCTCGATCAATTTCTCCCGCTACAGCAAGCTGTGCAAGAGCCGGAGAAGCATATAGGTAATCAATCCGCATCCCTTGATTCTTCGGGAAACGCAGTTGCTGGTAGTCCCAGAAAGTGTAATTATCAGCAAACTGCCGACTCAGCTCAACTAAACCAGAATTAGCGAAAGCAAAGAAAGCATCACGTTCGGGCTGGGTTAAATACAGGCCCTCATCCATTGCGGATGGGTCCCAGACGTCGTCGTCGGTTGGAATTACATTCCAATCTGCCAGGAAAGCAAACTTTGCACTAGCGTCGGCAGCAAGTTTTTCCTGTGCGAACTGGTTCAAACGAGTCAGAAATTCAAGCTTGTAATGGTAGTGCGGATCATTGACGGCGCGCCCGTTCGGTACATAGAGGCTCCAAATTTCAACCCCGTCACAGTTAGCCCCAATAGCTCGCGGTTCCGGAACCCCGTTATCAATAAAAAGTCCACCTGGCTCTGGTTCCCCTTTTTGGAAACCAGGCTGCCCTGGAAACTCGGTGCGAACCTCAGTTAAACCAACTCGGGAAATAAGCGCTACACCATTCCACTGGTTAATACCGTGTGCCGCAATTTCATATCCAGCTGCAATTATTTCATCACCTGGAAACTGTTCTGGTTTACATTTAATTTCCTGCAAGGCGAGCACGTCTAAATCGTGACGTTGTAAGACGTCGAGAATCCGATCGGCTCGGGCGCGGGCAGAGTTAATATTCCAGGTAGCAATTTTCATAGGCTCTAGCTTAGCAACTCTGTAGCGGATTCGAGCGGATGGTAGTGTTTCACGAAATTAGAAGTGTCGAGGTGGTTTTGAAGCCCTCAGTTTCAGGCTTATTTTTTGCAAAGCTAAACTTTTGTCAGTCTCGAATTAACCCAAGCTCTTGTGCGTAAATTTCCACCTTTTCCTCAATAAACTGTTGTAGCTCTGAGAACTGCTCCATCCACTTTTGGTCTAATTCATCATCCTTTTCATAAACTTCATCACTTGGCATCTGATTTTGCTCTAGAGGTGCCTTATGGGATATAAGCCAATGTTCGCGCGCATTTTCCAAAGTAAGAGCCATTCCCGCGAAACCGAAGTCTTTTAATGCTTGTGCGGCTTTCGGGAGGACTTCTGCGTCGTCTGCAAGCAAGAAACTTTGCACGCTTTGCATAATCCCACCCCAAGTCGAACGTTCATATACCTCAAGAAGTGGAAGAAGAGTTTCCAGCTCTGAACCGGGTGCTACTTCCGGATGAGAAATCCCAGCATTAATCTCTCGATAAATTTTTAATAGTTGTGGATATGGTTCAAGCCAGTATCGTGGAGTAGGGTTTGAAAGTCGCGACAGTTCATTTTCTTTTAAGAACTTCCGCAATCGCTGGAACCACTGGAGATCAGACTTTCTCCGCTCTGGTATTGCTAAAGCTGCATCACACCATTTCAAGACCTCATCTTGTTTTAAGGTCCCAATATTAATCAAGGTTGGGATAACTAGCCCGGCAATCGAAGTACTATGAATCATTCCGCCATCAATTTGCTCTAGATTAACCATTTTGGCCGGCGGAGCTTGATGGAATGCTGCATAGAACAAGTTGTATGCAAATTCTTCACGGTAGAGACAAAACTCAAGAAGCTGTGGTGGATTCAAAGTATGCAGCGTTGTCATCGTAAAAGCAGGGTCAAAAACAACATGTATTTCGTTGAAATCCCACCACTTGTAGCCGTATTGCAGATAAGCCTGCAGATCATAATTTTGTGGCCGACTTGCAAAAAGCTGCGTCCAGGTTTGCATAATCTTCCCCAACTGATGTGGGAATAGTGCATAAATATCTGTCTCGATAAAATCTTTATCGGTCGGGACTGCTCGTAGCAGATGTTCAAGAGTTGGGAACAATGCAATAGTTGCGGCGCGAGTGTGCCCGCTCGAGAGTGGGCCGTCCCATTCGGCGGCAAAGTCGCCCATGGCAGACTGGTCGATTTTCTTTGCTACATCTCGTAAAGGTGCCATTGCTGCTGCTCGTTCTGAAAGATTTAATGCTTCGAGTGCGAATAGCATTCCATCAGCATTACCCCAACGAAGTAGCTGCATAAAATCAACTGGTTCAGTCATTTTCTCGCTTCCGTGAAATATCCTCAGACCCTCTAAACCAGACATTAGTAATATAGCTTATCAGGAACTTACCGAAATTATCTTCCGCTGCGCTAATCTAGTGTGTATGGGTAAAGCATTAATTACAGGTGCAAGTTCCGGGCTCGGGAAAGAGTTTGCGTGGACGCTCGCCGCTGAAGGAAATGATTTAGTTCTAGTTGCGCGTAATGAAGCGCGTTTAGCTCAACTCGCAGAAGATATTCGGCAAAAAGCCGGAGTGCAAGTTGAATATTTAAGTGCAGATCTGGGAATGGCTGACGGCGTGGCCCGTATTGTTGAACGCCTTGAGTCCGAATCTGATCCGGTTACTTTACTAATTAATAATGCTGGAATGGGATTAGGGCAAGAGTTTATTGGGGGAGATCTCGTAACGGAACTCAACGCCGTCAATGTGATGGTGCGAGCGGTTCTCGTGCTGACTCATGCTGCAGTGAACACGATGGTTAAACGTGGACGTGGAACAGTTATTAACGTTGCTTCCATTACTTCTATGACAGTGCAAGGCACCTATTCTGCCCATAAAGCTTGGGTGAAGGTTTTTACTGAAGGTCTTGCCGCAGATCTTGCGGGAACCGGAGTGAACGTAACCGCAGTAATGCCGGGATTAATGCATACTGAATTTCATCAGCGGGCAGATGTTGATGCCGGGCAGTGGAAAGAATGGATGTTTACGAATGCGGCAGAAGTGGCCGAGCAGGCGCTCGCAGCAGCTCGTCGTGGGCAAGTGATTGTAGTGCCGTCATTAAAGTACAAACTTACTTATGGTTTATTAAAACTTAGTCCACGGGCATTAGTGCGGAAATTCGCGAGTTCAAAGATGTCGGGGCGGTTATAGGCGGTTATAAGGTGTCTTTAGAAAAATCTGTTACAGAAACTGGGAAGCACTTCACGGAATCTCCTTTTAAGTCGAAAAAAGAAATCCTCGACCAGAACGATCCGAACTATCAAGTGCAAGGCAACGGCGTGGGCCCTTGGGAAGGTGAACTCCCAGAAGGTTCGCACTATGATCGGGAACTTTTAGTGAACGGAGACCGACGCAACGTCGTCGATAAATACCGTTATTGGAGTATCGACGCGATTAAAGCTGATCTTGCAAAGACCCGCACCACGCTCCATATTGCAATTGAAAATCTTGAACATGACCTAAATATCGGGTCTATTGTGCGTACCGGTAATGCTTTTAATGTTGGTGGAGCGCATATTGTGGGACGGAAGAAGTGGAATCGTCGAGGCGCTCTCGTGACCGATCGCTATATGGATGTTTATCATCATGCAAGCCCTGCTGATTTATTTACTTGGGCTCGCGAAAATGATTACACCGTGGTGGCGGTAGATAATATGCCGGGATCAACGCAGTTAGAAGAAACGGTTCTCCCACAGCGTTGCATTCTTGTATTTGGGCAAGAATCGAATGGCATTACGCCGGAATTGTTGGAACAGTGCGAGAAGGCTGTTTATATCCCACAGTTCGGCTCAACTCGTTCTATGAATGTTGCGGCAGCGGCAGCAATTGCGATTCACTGGTGGGCAGTGAAGCATCAGATTTAATAAGGCTAGCTTTAATAAGGCTTAACTGAGTGCATTCAAAGTTTTTAACTGGAGTAATGCTTGAAGATATGCGGCAAAAGAAAATCCGATAAAGAAAAAATAAATCCCAATCGGATTTAATGCGCTTGGAAGATAGATTGCTGCAGTCAATGGCAGCATTATAAAAGTGGTGCTGGCGATAGTGATGGGGAGTTTCCCAAGAGCTAGGCGGAGGGCATTAATTACGTGAGCTTCAGTTTTATTCTCAAAGCGTGCCAATAATGAAAAATACCAGCTTAAAAAGCTAACAATGATGACAATGCCAAAAATTACGAGAGCTGTGAGAACTGTTTGCGTGGTGGCTGAGGTGAGTCCCTGCAGGAAGCGTTCCTCAAGATAGAAACCAAACAGCAGAAGCAAAGCCGGGAGCCAAATAATCGTGGCTTGGGAGAAATTTTCCCGAAAGGTTTTGAACCAAGTTCGTACCGGGTAGCTTTCTTCTTCGCGCACAATTTCTTGGCAGACTCTTTGCGTTGCCGTAAAAGCAGCACCTGCGGTAATCAGTGGGATGCTGAAAAGTAGGGTTAAAAGATTAATTAAGACTAGGTCACCTGCGATAGACCAGCCATGATAAAACTTACTGTCTATCGAGAGCCATCTTGCCATGGCCTGATTCTAACAAAGAAGACGGCGTGTGGATAAGTGCCGAGTTTTGGTGGGTGATTTAGGTTTAGGCAGCGTGCTCTGACAAATTAAAGGGTGGCTGGAGTTTAATTCTCCAGCCACCCAAGTCACGATTCAGAATTTGAATCTGAGTTTTAACTCTTGTATTGCGGTATTTGTGCTTTAACCCTTCACAGCACCTGCGGCAACGCCCTCAATAATGTACTTCTGGGAGAAGAGATAGAAGATAATAATTGGGACGATTGCCAGTACGAGCATCGCCATAAGTGCGCCCATATCACGGTTTCCATTAGAGCCAACAAGCATCTGAATAACTACCGGGATGGTCTTATATTCTGTGGAAACACCGATTACCAAGTATGGCAATAGGTAATCATTCCAAACCCACATTGCTTGCAAGATTGCAACTGTGATTGCAGTTGGTTTAAGTAGTGGCATTACAACTCGGAAATAATTCTGAATTGGGGAACAGCCATCAATGAGTGCAGCTTCTTCAATTTCAAGCGGGATTGATTTTACAAATCCAGAGTAGAGGAATACTGCAAGTCCAGCACCGAAGCCAAGATACAGCACAATCATTCCCCATGGGGAATTGAGATGGAGCATATCTGCAATTTTTACGGTCGGGAACATGACCATTTGGAATGGCACAATCATTGAGAATGCGAACATGTAGTAAATCGCGGAGGTCCACCAGGTCTTTACACGGGTGATGTAGTAAGCCGTCATTGCCGTGAAGAAAACGATAGCAATCACCGAGAAAACTGTAATAAAGAAAGACCAACCGATTGCAGAGGCAAAACCTGATAGTTCCAGACCAGTTTGATAATTCACGATGCCAACAAAAGAATCACCGGTTGGAATCGAGAAAGGGCTTCCTGAGATAAAGAACTTACCCTTAAAAGAATTGACGATGATAAATAAAATTGGCAGCAGGAAGAGCACAGATAGCACGCAGAGGAATGCGATTAATGCACCGCGACCAATTTTTACTGAAGCTGGAGCACTGTTAGTTGCAACAGCTTTTGCTGCAGTATTATCCGCAGCATCTGTTTCGTTGACGGCTGGCAGATTCTTTTCTGCAAGCTCTTGAGTCGATACTTTAGTGCTCACTGATCCACCTCCCGTGAACGGGTGTAACGCAATTGGATAAAGGCAATCACACCAACTAGTAAGAAGAAGATAACTGCCTTTGCTTGTCCCACGCCTTCTTGCCCGAACTTGTTGTACATGGTTTGCACGATGTTTAGTGCAGCCATTTCTGTTTGTCCGAGTGGGTTACCTGCTGTAAGAGCAAGGTTTTGGTCAAAAAGCTTAAAGGTGGAAGCCAAAGTTAAGAACAAGCAGATTGTGATTGAAGGAGCAATCATTGGCAAGGTGACATTGCGGAGTACCTGCCAGCGGTTTGCGCCATCGATGGTAGCTGCTTCGGTTAGCTCTGGTGGCACATTTTGTAAACCAGCGATGTAGATAATCATCATGTAGCCCATCATCTGCCAGTTAATCAACATAACTAAACCAAAGAAACCGAGTTTCCAATCTACGAGGAGGGTTTGTCCCCATTTTGAAAGAATGGAATTCAGCATTACCTGCCAGGTGTAGCCGAGTACGATTCCGCCAATAAGATTTGGCATAAAAAATATTGTGCGGAAAAAGTTTGTGCCACGAAGTTTGCGGGTTAGTAAGTAGGCTAAACCGAATGCTCCAAGGTTCACGGTAATAATCGAAACGATGGAAACAAGGCCGGTGAAAATTAGTGCTGTGCCGAATCCTTGCCGGCTTCCGAATGCTTCCTTATAGTTTTCTAAACCAACCCAGGTTGCGCTGGAAAGCGTGGTGAATTCAGTGAATGAAAGATAGAGGCCGATAAAAAATGGCGCTAAAAACGCGATTGTAAATGCAATAAGCGTTGGGCCAGTGAATATCGGGAAGTACTTCTTGAGTGTTTGATTCATATCTTCTCCCTGTAGGTTGGGGGCACAGTGCCAAGCACTGCACCCCCAACCTTGGCATTATTACTAAGAGTGCCGGAACTCTCTTAGCTTAATGCTAATGGCTTAGTTGCCTTTTTCTGCTGCCCACTGTTCAACAACGTATTTCTTCACATTTTCCCAATCACGGTTTCCGGCAACATACTGTGAAAGTTCCTGACCGAAGCCGTCCTTGAAGTCTTGGGATGGGAAGATTACAAAGTTCCAGTCGACGTTGTAGAGGTCAGCATTGTTTGCGAATGCTGCAACTTCCTTACCGAGTGGATCGTTTGGTACGTCGTTCTCGCCGAAGGTCTTGAATGGGCTGATGAAGCCGAGGTCTTCCTTTACGAACTTCTTGCCGGCGTCGGAGCTGAAGAGCCAAACCATGAAGTCAAGTGAAGCCTTCTGGTCAGCTTCGGAAGCCTGGGAGTTGAGCGACATGAAGTTTTCAGTACCTACGGAAATGCCTTGCTTCTCTTCACCAGAAACACCGGTGTACATTGGGAGGAAGTGAACATCCTCAGCCTTTACGGTGTTGCCTGGAACTTCGTTAATCTGGCCCCAAGCCCAGTTACCGTTTTGTACGAACACTGCCTCACCCATTGCGAATTCTGCCATTGAGTCAGAAACGGTCTTTGCAGAGGTTTGTGCTGGTGGAACAGTGGAGTTGTTTACATAAAGATCAAGTAGCGCCTTGTATTCCTGGTCGTACTTGAACTCTAGGTTTGCAGTATCCTTTTCGTTCTTGTCACGAAGTTCGAAGAATACTGGAAGGTTTGCCAAGTGGGTTTGCCAACGCCAATCTTCACCTGGAGCAAAGGAAGTGGAAGCGAAAGCACCCTTGATACCGAGCTCATCCTTCTTTGCTTGAATATCTTCAGCAACTGCCTTTAGGGTTGCGAAGTTCTTGATTTCGTCTGCTGACTTAATCTTTGCGCCGGAGGTTGCGATGTACTTCTGGAGAAGTGCGTCGTTGTAGATGATGCCGTAGCCTTCAACCACGAATGGCACACCATAGACGCCGTCGCCTTCAGTTACTGCAAGGTCTGGGTTTCCGAGGAGTCCAGCGAACTCGGTGCCCTTAAGATCGGCTACGTAGCCCTTCCAATTTTGGTAACCAACTGGACCATTAATGTTGAATAGGGTTGGTGCTTCAGCCTTGTCAATTTCGGTCTTAAGAGTTTGCTCGTAAGTGCCGGATGCTGCGGTCACAATCTTTACGTTTGTGCCAGTTTCCTCAGTGTAAGCCTTTGCAATCTTCTTCCAGGCTTCATCTTGTTCTGGTTTGAAGTTTAGGTAGTAGACCTTACCTTTGCCGTTATCGGCAGATGAATTTGAATCGCCGCTGCATGCTGCGAGGCCGCCTATTGCGATTACGGCAGCAGCTGCGAGTCCTGCAAAACGCTTTAACTTTTGCATTGTTCCTCCTAGTAATGCACTGTTACGAATTTGCGCCACTAAATGATGTGAACGTGCAGCAGATGTGGAGTGTATTCGTAAGAGATGCAGACCCTTCCTTGGGTTTGTTGGTTTCGAGTGCCTGATTCAGCTATGAATTGGCTACTCGCTTGTAAGTCATTAAATCACTTTCGCCCAGAGCCTTCCACGCCGTCTGAAAAATTTTGCAAGACTGCAAAAAAATAGCATTTTATTTTTTGGAAAACATTGGTAATTCAAGGATTTATTTTTGCAAAAAATAAAATTCTGCAAGATTTTTTGAGAAAATTTAACCTGGGTCACAGAATATTCCGAGTGGAAAGGTGCGGGATTTTTTGACAATCCATGCACTTTTATCGCAAAAAATTTCTTTAACAATCGGGTTAAGCTGCGGAGTTACTCTTTCACTCAAAGTAAATAAGACTTCGCACCAGAAAAATGAATAAGACTTCGGGCCAGAAAATATCGAGCGCTAGGGCCGAGCTTAAGGTAAGAAATAAGAGCTTTAAGGTAAGAAATAGGCTGGGCGCGGCGTCGGAAATAAAAGAAATAAAAAATAAAATCACAATTGAAATAAATTAAGGCCCATTTGCCTAGAGTTCCACAAGTTTTAGTGAGAGAATTAAGGCGTTCATTTCTAACGAAGGAGAAATACGGTGGCTATTGCAACCCCAGAAGTTTATGCAGAGATGCTCGACCGCGCTAAGGCCGGCAAGTTTGCATACCCAGCAATTAATGTAACTTCCTCACAGACCCTTACCGCTGCACTCCAGGGCTTCGCCGAAGCTGAGTCCGACGGCATCATCCAGGTTTCCGTAGGTGGCGCAGAATACTGGGCAGGTACCACGATTAAGGATCGTGTTGCTGGTTCCCTCGCGATGGCTGCATACGCACGCGAAGTTGCAAAGAACTACCCAGTGACCGTTGCACTCCACACCGATCACTGTGCAAAGGGCAATATCGACTCTTGGGTTCGCCCACTTCTTGAGCTCGAAGCTGCAGAAGTAAAGGCTGGTCGTGATCCATTCTTCCAGTCACACATGTGGGACGGTTCCGCAGTGCCACTAGAGGAAAACCTCACCATCGCACAAGAACTACTCGAACTTTCCCA
>JAXFDG010000205.1:0-2996 GCA_034173665.1 Arcanobacterium sp. | reverse complement strand
CTTTCATTTGCTCAAGAAAATTGTATCTCAGCATCTAAAGGTATGATGGAAGCTATGCGGAAAAGTGGAAAGCAATTACCATCTAGCTCTGAAAAAGTGCCCAGAAAAAGAAATTTCTCCCAAAGCCCACACAAATTAACGCGCAACGGTTGGCTTCCAAATTATCATGGAGCCTGGGCAATGGTCAGCATTCCCGCATTGCTTGGAATATTGCGGTTCGGATTCGCCTGGACACAGATTCTCCTAAT
Source organism: Arcanobacterium sp. (assembly GCA_034173665.1). Lineage (GTDB taxonomy): Bacteria > Actinomycetota > Actinomycetes > Actinomycetales > Actinomycetaceae > Arcanobacterium_A. The sequence continues at coordinate 2,748 of JAXFDG010000205.1, read as the reverse complement.
CACTTGTTGGATTATTGGATATTTTTGCTTTTTTGCAATTACACTCTGGCTCAAATCTCATGGCCGACGGCGATATCTCCCCGCAGTACTAAGCTACTTCCTCCCAAGTGCTTTAATGGGAATTTTGCTTATCTGTTACGAACAACGGATTCTCTGGTGGATTCCAGTGTATCTACCGCTAGTTACAATTAGTTTTCTCGCTTCTTGGTATCGCAAAGAAAGATCTCTCGTTAATGACGTTGCCACAATCACTGCGGCAACCCTTCTGCTTCCGATAGTTGCAATGCTCAGCGGAGCAAATCTTAATTCCCTCGAAGTAGCCAGCTTAACCTTCAGCTTATTAAGTTATTTCATCGGAACTGTATTTTACGTCAAAACAAATATTCGACACCGCGCTTCACTGAAGTGGTATTTAGCAAGTATTAGTTTTCACGGAATCGCAGCCAGTGTTATCAACTACATATATTTCTTAGATTACGTACCTTTCTCGCACGTACTACTCTGGTTAGTGATTTTAATGCGAGCAGTCTTTGTTCCGCTTTATGGAGCCCGTTTTGGGTGGCTAAGCGCAAAACAAATCGGAATAGCTGAATTTATTATCAGTTTCTTATTTCTTTTTACATTAATTTGATTGGATAACTTATGGCTCGGCAGCAAAATACTCCTGACGAAGCTGCACAAAATAATGAATATGGAAATCTCTTCGGGGCTCCAAGATATTTCCGCCTCCCTGGCACAGAACATGAATTTGATCGCGGCAAAATTCTTTTTGTAATTCTGCTCCCGCTGATGATGACCTTGATGCAAATTTCATCAGTGAATAACGCTCTCCCGGCAATTCAAAGTTCAATGCATATTTCAAGTAGCGCCCTACAATGGGTGCTTGCCGGATACGCTCTGGCAATTGGGCTCACTCTTGTTCCTTTTGGCAGAATTGGCGATATTTTCGGTCGCTCACGAATTTTCTTCATCGGGTTAATAATTTTTACCGTTACTTCTTTGTTGGTTGGAACATCAACAAATTCTGTAATGCTAAATCTCTTAAGATTCCTTCAAGGGATTGGATCTGGAATCCTTGGTCCGCAAATTACCGGTTTAATTCAAGAACATTTCTCTGGTCGAGCACGTGCGATTGCCTATTCTTTCTTCGGTTTAGCAATCTCGATTTCGGTAGCTGCCGGACCACTCTTAACCGGAGTCTTACTCGGAGCTTTCGGCGACGCCGTCGGTTGGCGTCTCTCGTTTATTATTAACACTCCTCTGGGTCTCCTAGGATTATTTTTAGCTTGGCGCTGGCTCCCACTTCCCCGCAAAATTTATCGTACCGACGACGCCGCTTCAGGCTCTTTATCTCTTCCAGCCTCGAGCGAATCGATGCGCAAAAACTCAGAAAAATCAGCTAAATCACGCCTTGATTTAGATCCCATTGGAATGCTCTTATTAACTTTTTCGGTGCTCGGCATCATGCTCCCACTGATGATGCCCGAGGGTACTTGGAAATGGTTAATCACAGTAGCTGCACTACTATTGCTATTTCTCTGGGTTAAATGGGAATCGCATTACTCTGCACTTGGACGCTTCCCAATGGTTGATTTACAGCTTTTCAAAATTCCTACTTTTACCTACTCGGCAGCAATTTCAACTCTTCAATTTATGGGAACTACCTCTGTATTTGCGGTTCTTGCAATTTATTTACAAAGTGGACTAGGAATGAGCGCATTCCAATTTGGAATATTGAATTTGCCTAGTGCAACGCTCGCTGGAGTTGCTGCAATGTGGGCCGGAAAACATTCCTACGACCACGGACGAGGCTTACAAGTTTTTGCTTTAATATTAATCCTTATTGGTCTTGCCACCGCAATTTCTTTCGCCTATTTTGCTGAAACAGGATTAAGCTTTTGGTGGTTTATGATTCCAACCATGTTTATTGGCTTCGGGAACGGCACAATGGGCTCGGCAAATCAAACTCAAGCCATGCTTGACGTGCCAAGTGAACATGGAGGAACCGCTGGCGGAATTATGCAGACCGGGCAAAGACTATCAACAGCTATCGGAACAGCTCTCGTTACCGCTGTTTTCTTCTCATTTCATGCTAAAAGCACAAATGAAGCCCACGGCTGGTTCATTGGCTTTAGTGCTGCGTATATTACAATTTTTACAATTATCGTAGTTGCTTTAAGTATTTCTCTGCTCTTCTGGAAGCAGGGACGCAGAGCTTAAAAGCCGAGGTACGAAACAAATATTTACGGAATTAACAAACTAAATATTTTGATTAGTCACAAGAACAACGCTCAGGCAGTGGCACATCTGCTAATGCCTGTTCAATATGTTCACCACAACCAGCCCAGGTTGGTTTACCACATTTAGCACAAGTTACTTTCTTACACATTTCACGCCTCATTCTTGATGGTTACAGATTTTTCTAGTTGTTCCAACTTTATCAAATGAGGGGCAATCCCCTAGGATTGCCCCTCATTTGATAAGTATTTGCAAAACTTAGCGAAGTTTCACGAAAACTTACTCTTCGCCGCCTTCTGCTTCTGCAGATTCACCAACGCGAACGCGGGTGAAACCGGTAACGGTTGCGCCAGCTTCCTTCAGCACCTGTGCTACAGAGAGCTTTGGATCGCGTGCGTATGCCTGCTCGAGAAGTACGTTCTGCTTGTAGAAGCCCTTTAGACGACCTTCAACAATCATTGGTACTGCCTTTTCTGGCTTACCTTCAGCGATGGTAAGTTCAGTTGCAAT
>JAXFDG010000204.1:0-2668 GCA_034173665.1 Arcanobacterium sp. | reverse complement strand
GCTAAGGAACTCTTTGCAAATACTGCTGCTTGATAATCTTTCGCTGTATTATTTTCTTTTAATTCTTCATCAATCGCAGTTTGGGTGATAATTCCAACTGCTGCCCCAGTAGCTAAGAATTTCCAGCGTAAATCTTGGTCTCGAGTTTCATTTATCGCAGCTGCAATAATATTTCCAGTATCACTGGATAAAGCTGCAAATCGAGACAAAGCAGTTCCCCAAATCTGATACGCATCAGTCCCGACTGTCGCCGTATTAAAGAAGTTTGTAGCTATCTTTACAGCTTTTGTAACGATATCTGTACGTAATTGTGGATGGGTGTAAAAACGAAGTGCCCAATGCAAATTAAGGAGTAAAGTTTGTAAGAGCGCTGCGGATGCTTCTGGCGCTAAAAGCTCAACAAATCGCAAATAAGCACAAACATCAACACGGGCATCCCGAACTTCTTGCCATAAAATATTAGAGATAATTGACTGGCTAAAAGAATCTGCAACGCGATAGCTGGTAAATGCTTGTTGTGTTTCTGAGTCCAGGGCAACCTTTAGGTATGACCATGATTCGTCATTTGGTAAGTATGCACTGAGGTGCTCTCCCCCAAGCTCATCCCAAGGAATTACAAGACTTTCTCGAAGTTCAATAGAAATTGTCTGGTGCTTTTGGAGCACGTCGTCGGCTAAGGCAAAAGATGAAACTAAAATTCGATGGGAACGGTAAACTTCTTTGCCAGTAAGAGCGTCAATGCTCGGAATTTGAGTTAGCTTCAAGCCATTAGCTGTACGCTCTGCTACCACAGTGGAGACTCCTGTAGTAGCCATCCATTCATCAGTCCAACGTGTAATTGCAGCAGAATCGTCTTTTCCGAGAATTTCTAAGAAATCTTCAAAACTTGCATTTCCAAATTTATATTTTGCGAAAAATTCACGTGCGGCTGCAAAGAATTTATCCTCTCCAAGCCACGCTACAAGCTGACGTAATACCGCTGCACCTTTAGCGTAAGTAATACCGTCAAAGGCTTGATCTGCGGCAGCAAGATCTGGAATATCAGCGAGGATCGGATGCGTTGTTGGGTATTGGTCATTTTTTAATGCCCAAGCTAATCTAGCTCCGCTAAAGTTTTTCCAGGCCTCTTGATATTGTGTTCCATTTACTGAACTCCAAGCTCCCATAAACTCTGCAAATGATTCTTTAAGCCAAAGGTCATTCCACCATTTTGGAGTGACGAGATCTCCGAACCACATATGTGCCATCTCGTGCAGAATTGTGTTAGCACGAGCGGCACGTTGGGCTCGTGTTCCATTTCCGCGTTGAATAAAGGAATCTTCTGAGAAGGTTACGCACCCAGGATTTTCCATAGCGCCCAAGTTATATTCAGGCACAAATACTGAATCGTATTTTCCCCATGGATATGGTCCGCCAAAAGTTTTTGGAAGTAGGGCCAGTCCTTGTTTGGTCACTTCTTTAATATCGTCAATTTCAAAATATTTTACTAAAGGTTGACGGCAATAGAACCCGAGCTCGATATCACTTCCATCAAGATTCACTGCAGTATCTTTAAATTCTGCATATGGACCTGCAATAAAGGCAGTTAAATACGTAGAGATTGGCAAAGTTTCCGCAAAGACGACGTGCTTTAGTTCCATTCCGGAACTATTGAATCCGGCACTGCGAGTTTCTTTCACACTTGTATTTGAGAGTGTAGTCCAAATAGTTGGCGCAATAATCTCAATATTAAAGCGGGCTTTTAATGATGGTTGGTCAAAGCATGGATAAACTCGCTGTGCATCAGCTGGTTCAAATTGAGTGTAAAGATAGGTTTGTTGGTCTTCAGGATCTACAAATCGGTGTAATCCTTCGCCACTGCGAGAATAGAATCCAAAGGCTTGAACTTCAATAGTATGCTCCCCTGCTGGGAGCTCTGGTAAAACAATGAGTCCTTCGGTGTAGCTATAAGCTACTGGGTTATTGTCGATAACAACTTGTGATACTTTTTCACCAATAAAATCTAAGGCATATTTCCCGGTTTTCAGCTGTTCTAATTTAATTCTTGATATTACTGGAAAAGTAGAAGCTGAAGTTGAAGCTTCCGAAATATCAAGAATAACTTGATAGTTATTAATTTTTATTAATTCATCACGGTTAACAGCAATTTCACGGGTTAAATTAGTACTCACATTATTAATTAAAGTCCGGTATCACTGATAATCGCAAATTAGCGTTTTAAATATTAGTTTTAATATTCAGTATTCAGCTAAAAAATTGAAAGGATAAGTTTGATATAGCTTTATCAATTTCGATATCATCGAAGAGTTGTGAACATTCGTTATTGTTCATCCGGGCTATGGCGCAGTTTGGTAGCGCACTTGACTGGGGGTCAAGGGGTCGTCGGTTCAAATCCGGCTAGCCCGACTCAAACTTAAATCGGGAACCGAGTTCCAATTCAAAACAGGCTAACGCGACTTCAATTCGCAGCAGTGAAAGAAAATTCAAAATTGCTCTTTAGCAAGATATATTGCTCTTCCGCAAGATATTTTTAGACTAGGTATTTTTTAATCTTATCTTGATTCGCACTGGATTATGATCAGCGGCAACAAAACCTTTATCCAATGTTTTTATATCTTCTACTTGAATATTGTTTGAAACGATAAAACCGTCGATAACGTAATGCTGG
>JAXFDG010000203.1:0-6554 GCA_034173665.1 Arcanobacterium sp. | reverse complement strand
ATTATTGTTTGTAGTGCGACTGCGTTCATTATTCTCGTAGGTGGTATTTACAAGCCAGGGCAAGAACTTGAAGGTGCAAGCTTAACCACAAACTCGGCAGTTGCAGTGCTTGGTGGTTGGATTGAGCCAATTTTAATCTTCCTGATTCTTATATTCTGCTTCTCGACTTTGATTGGTAATTATGCTTACGCAGAAGTGAATATGGACTACCTTTTCCCGCGTTCAAAGAACGCGAATATGGCATTGCGCTGGGCAGTGGTTATTGCTTCATTTATTGGTGCAGTTTCCAAGATTGCTTTTGTTTGGGTACTGGCAGATACTGCGATGTTCTTTATGGCGGTAATTAACCTTGTGGCAATTTTACTATTGGGCAAGTGGGCCTTCGGTGTTTTGAAGGACTACGAAGGAAAAGCAGTTGATGCACGCTTTATTGCTGCTGGTAATAAGCACATGCCTGGAGAATATGCAGAATCAATCTGGACAGCTGAGAAGTAAGCTGGTTTATGCTTTACCGCTAAGTTAAAAAAGTTGGGCTGGTTTGAATCGTTTTGAAAGATTCGTAACCAGCCCAACTTTTTGTCTTTGGAATTATGAAACTAACCTGACCTAGACTATTTAGGTAATTTATTTTTTCTGGAAGGTATGCCGTGCTTGAATTGCTTGAGGCTTCACCACTTTTATTAATCTTTACAGTAGTTGCGTTTGGTGCAGCATTAGGACTAGTGCCATTTGGGCCGATACGACTCGGGGCGGCAGGAGCACTTTTTGTGGGGCTCGCCGTCGGTTATTTTGTGCCAGAAGCAGGTGTAGATTTAAAGCTAATTCAATCTTTAGGATTAGCGCTGTTTGTTTACACGGTTGGTTTGTCAGCAGGGCAAACATTTTTTAGTGATTTACGAAGATATGCACGTTTATTAAGCGGAGGAGTGGCGGTGCTTTGCGCTGCGGCACTCGTTGCAATTTATGGTGGGCGGATACTTGGCTTTGAATCTGACTTAACTGCTGGAATTTTTGCCGGGGCATTAACTACTACTCCAGCTCTTGCAGCGGCAAGTTCGGCTGCTGGAACACAACAACCAGGAGTGGGCTACTCGATCGGATATCCGGTCGGAGTGATTCTGGCGATTATTGCTGTTTCGATAATTGTTGGACGGAAATGGGATGAGCGCAATGATGTTTCTTCATTGGCGGAGCAAGAATTATTTGCAGCTACCGCAATTGTAGAAAAAGCAATTTCGATTCGTGAAGTTCCTGGTTGGAGTCAGCAAAAATTTAAAGTTTCGTATTTGCGGCGTGGTGCAGTTACGCGAATCTTTGTTCCTGGTGAAGAACTTTTAGTAGGGGACCACATTGTACTTGTTGGGTTGAAGCAAGATGTTGAAAATGCTGTGGCGGTAATCGGGCATTTCTCTTCAGAACATTTGGCTGATTATCGAGCTCATGTTGAATTTACAGAATTCGTTGTGTCGCGAAAAGACTTAGCTGGTAACAGTGTCGCAGCTTTGAATATGACTGGTAAATTTGGGGCGATAGTTACGAGAGTACATCGAGGCGATCTTGAATTTCTCGCCACGGACGATACCGTATTAGAGATTGGGGATCGCTTAAAGGTGGCCTTACCGCGAGAAGAAATTGATGCAGTAAGTACTTTCTTCGGAAATTCTGCCCGAACAATCTCTGAGGTGGATGCATTGTCTATGGGCATTGCGATGGCTGTAGGTTTGCTTATTGGCCTAGTTGAGTTCACTTTGCCTGGAGGAGCACCATTTTCTCTTGGCGCAGCGGCGGGACCACTTATTGCCGGTTTGCTCTTTGGTTCTTTGCAAAAGACTGGGCCTTTCTTGTGGCAGATGCCTTTGGCTGCGAATTTAACTTTGCGGCAGCTTGGATTGTTATTGTTCCTCGCTTCGGTGGGGATTACTGCCGGTCCAGCCTTTGTGCAATTAGCGTTTACGGCGCAAGGCGTTCAGGCTGGCTTATTAGCCGCAGTCATTGTTGCTGTTGTTTTAGCGGCAGTCGGAGTGCTTGGAAAAGTGATGGGATATTCCGCGCAGCGTACTGTTGGAATGATGGCTGGAATTCTCGGTCAACCCGCTGTGTTGGCATTTGCCTCAGCGAAAAAGAACGATGAGCGAATTGAATCTGGTTACGCTGCGATTTTTGCGTTGGGAATTATCGTAAAGATCGTTTTAGCAGTGCTGATTGTCAGTTTCTAAGAATCAGATTTGTTGTTTTAAGAACTTTTGTGGGGCTATTTTTCTAAATTTTCACTTGTAAATTCTGTTTATTTTTGGTGCTAGTGTGGAGGATGTCCGATTTAATAAGTGTGATATCTAGCAACACGCAGGTCAGATTAGTTAAAACCCTAGAATTTACGCTAGATTTCTAGATAGTGACTCACTCGAGTCCTAATATATGTCCATAACTTTCGAGAGGAAAATAATGTCCCTCAACAAGACTGATCTCATTGCTAAGATTGCTGAAAAGTCCGGCCTCACCAAGACCGACGCTGACAAGGCAATTGCAGCACTTCAGGAAGTACTCGTAGAATCCCTCGCAAAGGGCGAAGCTGTAAAGATTACCGGTCTTCTCTCCGTAGAGCGTACTGAGCGTGCAGCTAAGAAGGGTCGTAACCCACGTACCGGCGAAGAAATCCAGATTCCAGCTGGCTACGGCGTAAAGATTGCTGCTGGCACCACCCTAAAGAAGGCTGTAGGCAAGAAGTAATTCAGCTTGCAGAGATGAGATTTCATTCCAACTATTTAAGGAATGAAACTCAGCAATAATCTTGAAATACCCCGAGTCTTTGACTTGGGGTATTTTATTAGTTGTTGAGACTATATATTTAGTGGTTCTAGATTTGATAGCTATAGATTTTGCGGAGACGAGAGGGAAAGAAGATGTCTTTTGAAAACGAAGAATCGACTTCAGGAGGCGGTTCGCTAGATTTATTGGAGAAAACTGAAGAGCAGATTGCTCCGGGGGATAATGAGCGTTATGCACATTATGTGCGCAAAGATAAGATTACTCGCTCTGCTGTTGAAGGCGGCCCGGTAGTAGCCTTGTGTGGAAAAGTTTGGACTCCAATGCGTAACCCGGATCGTTTTCCGATTTGCCCAACCTGTAAAGAGATTTACCAGAACATGAATGCAGGTGGCAGTGGTCAATGGCCATTTGGTTCTAATCCGCCTGCCTAAACCTGATTTAAGTCACGTCAAAATTTGACTACGGTTCAAGGGCGAGAACTATTGGAGTGCAGAGCCGAGAATTGTTTGGTTTAAAGGTGGAGAATTACTTGATTTTAAACCTGAGAATTACTTGAGCTTTAAGAGAAAAGATGAGCCTTCATTTGGCAGAATCTTGAGTGAATACTAAGACTCGTTTTTTGCCAAATGAAAGCTCGATCAGTATCTTTTACTGGGAGATTTTATTTTTCTTCGTCACCAGCAAAAATATCAATCATTTCAGTCGGGATTCCTGGTTCCCCTTCAGATAGACGCCATGCAGCGTAGGGGAGGGCCGCACGAGAATTCCGATGTTGTTGTGCGGCGCGAGCAAGGGCTCCGGTTTCAAGATAGCTTTCATCAATAACACCATTTGCGACAAGTTGGACTTGTAGTGGTCTTGCTCCCAGTGTTTCGAGATGAGTTAAGCCAGCTTCGCGAGTTTCAGCAGAAACCACAACTTCAGCTGTTGCGCGGCCAGTTTCGTCGTGTTTTCTTCCAGCAACTTTCAAGCCCCCTACTGAAGCCTTAGAAGCAGATTTCTTTGCAACTTCGCGCATTACGCCGTCTGCTCCTTCGCGGGAAACAAGCTTGTACACCATTTGCGCATTCGGTTGTCCTGATCCAGTAACAACTTTTGTCCCGACGCCGTATGCGTCTACTGGCGCGGCATTTAATGCGGCAATTGCATATTCATCTAAATCGGAAGTAACTGTAATCTTAGTGCTCTTTGCGCCAAGTTCATCTAGTTGTGCCCGCACTTGGAAAGCTTGTGCGACTAAGTCGCCAGAGTCAAGGCGAACAGCTCCAAGTTCCCCACCAGCAGCACGAGCTGCGGCTACGGCATTTGCTACGCCTTGCGGGATATCGTAAGTGTCCACCAGGAGGGTGGTTGCTGTGCCCATTGAAGCAATCTGTGCATTAAAAGCCTCTGACTCTGAATCGTGTAGAAGGGTGAAAGAGTGGGCGGCAGTGCCAATTGGGCGAATCCCGTATCGGCGGCAGGCTTCAAGGTTTGAACTTCCTACGAACCCACCAATCACGGCTGCGCGTGCAGCTGCAACAGCCGAGTATTCGTTTGTGCGGCGCGCACCCATCTCTAAACATGGGCGATCATGAGCGGCAATCGTCATTCGGGAAGCGGCACTTGCCACAGCCGAATCGTAATTCAAAATAGATAGAAGCACAGTTTCAAGAATTACGGCTTCTGCAAAAGTTCCCGTTACTGTGAGAATTGGGGAGTGTGGGAAATAGATTTCTCCTTCTGGGTATCCCCAAATATCGCCAGTGAATTTGTAATTTGCGAGCCATTGCAGAGTTTCTTCGCCAACTACGCCAGCTTCTCGAAGGTATTCAATTTCGGCCGCAGTGAATCGGAAATCGCGAACTGCTTCAAGAGCTCGTGAAATACCGGCAACAACGCCGTATCGGCGATGTCCGGGAAGGCGACGAGCAAAAAGTTCAAACACTGATTTTCGATTTGCTGTGCCTGCTTTTAATGCTGACTCAATCATCGTCAGCTCGTACATGTCTGTTAGTAATGCAGTAGTTGCGCGAAACTCATTTGTCATGGTTCCTACGTTAGTCTGATATTTAACGAACAGCGAGATATTGCCTTTGTGAGATTGGTGGATAATTTTAGGTTTCGTGGTTTTGGTTGCTAAGAAAGAATGATATTCGTGGTCGAAATTGTTATTTGATAATAAATTAGAAATAAGTCTATTTATCTATTGAATGTCTATTTTTTCGATAAACTGCTTTTAAGTTCTTGATTGGAACTTGTGAATCAATGGCGTTCGAGAATGGGGACTATTATGCAACGACGCATGAAAATATTCAGCATGGCCAGCGCCTGCGCTCTGGGAATTTCTACGCTTACGGTTTTAAGTGCTTGCACACCTGCTATTTCTCCGGATGCTGAGGTTCCCAAAGGGGATTCTTCTAGCAGTATGGCATACGACGGACTTGCACCAGGGGAGCGGTACACGATTACTGAAAAAGATGGCGTGGTAGCGATTGTTCGCAATTATCTTGGGGGAATGGATGCGATGGAATCGGGAAAGTTGTCCTTAAGTGAGGAAAATTGTTTGGCGTTCGAGAACAATGAGGGCGTTATTATTGGGTTAACTTTGCCGAAAGGGTTTACCTTGGGGGAAAACGGTAGCGTAGTAACTGATAGTGGGGAGATTATTTCACAAGGCACAAAAATTACTGTAGGCGGAGGTCCGGGAGGATTTCCGGCTGAAGTTGCAAATAAGGCTCAGAATTGTCAAGACATGGGTCAATTTTGGGCTGCTACAGATGTATCTAAAGTTGTCGATTAGTGGAGAAGTTGAGAGAGTTTGTGGGAGGAATCTTTTGACCTTCGTGGTTAAACTAATAGACTAAAGAAGCAAAGAAGCAGCCTCGGTGTTTTCCGGAGCTGCTTCTCTGTTTAAAAACAGATTTTAAAGCGAGTTTTAACTCGCTGTAATATAGCATCACGCTAGTGTTTGAATATCGATCGGTTCATGATTTCAGGAGGATAAGATGAGCGAACAATCGAATCTTGAAACTTCTGCAAATCTCAGCCTGCAAAATGCTCTCGCGCCAACTTGGAAAACGATTGTTCATAACGATCCAATTAATTTAATGAGTTATGTGCAATGGATTTTTGAGTCTTACTTTGCGATGAGCCCCGAAGTTGCTCGCAAGAAGATGCTACAAGTGCATCATAAAGGCCGGGCAGTGGTTGCTTCAGGTAATCGTGAACAGATGGAACGTGATGCGCAGTCAATGCATACTTATGGGCTCTGGGCCACTATTGAACCTGAAGCTGAGCTCTGAGTTTGGGAGAAGATCCAAATGATGATGGGGTTTCAAATTGTGCGAGATGGCTATCTTGCTCGTGCTGGTGACGATGAGCGTGAATTGCTTGGCGGACTTGCTCGGGATTTAATTTTTATCCTTGGTTCAGACCTGGACCAAGAGTTGCAGATTCGAGCTAGGGCACAGGAAGAATATAGAACACAGGAAGAGTCTAGAGCCCAAGAAGAAACTGAAATTTCGGCAACTGAAGCAGATGCAGATGACTTATTCCGCAGCTTAGAACAGGAAATGAGCAATCTTTTCGAGCAAATTGAAGAAGAAGTGGCGAATGGAGAGGAAGAAAACTCATTCGCGGATTTGATTGCTCCAGAGGTGCATGAAGAATTTTTTGATGATGCTCTTGCCAGATTGTTGCCAGATATGAGTGAAGATCCGCAAGAAGCAACTGAGTTGCGAGAATTAACTGCGGATTCTATTGCTCACGCAAAAATTCAAAATTTAGTGACCTTCTATCAAGGAATT
>JAXFDG010000202.1:0-5212 GCA_034173665.1 Arcanobacterium sp. | reverse complement strand
ATTTGAAGCCGCAGACTTTACGGAAAATAAGAAGCTTGGAGTTGACGGAATTCTCCTTACTGGAGCCCCGTATTTCAATCAGCTACGACAGTACTTTACGTTAAACAGAGATGCTGGAAGTACTGAGCTTCACCCGGATTTTGCCAGTGGTAAGACGGTACGTTTTGCTAACTCTCTAGCGGAGGTGCATGATTTAATTCATCTATCACGCCAAGACTGGGGGAGTGAGCGGGTGCTTTATCTGCAAAATCCTTCTGATCCGGTTGCGTGGTGGTCGCCAACTATGGCCTGGGTTCGTCCGCAATGGATTATTGATGCCGCCCCTTATCATGCGATGACTTGGTTTCCGGTTGTGAGTAATCTGCAAATGTTGGCTGATATGCCTGGTTCAAAGAATGTGCCGCGAGGATACGGACATAATTACGGGACAACGGTGGTTGCAGGATTTCTTGCGCTAGCTGGTCCAGAATTTGCCGCCGAGCAGAACTTGGCAGAGTTAGAAGCACAATTACTTGAGTTAAATCCAGAAGTATATTAACTCTGAATTTAACTAAAGAGGTTATTAAAGCAGAGGATTATTTTAACTATTCGTAACTAAGTTAAAGAGAGCTGCGCGAAAGAGAACGTGTAAAGCGAGTTTGTACTAGCTCTATATCTGTGCCAACTTTAAAGCACTGTAATCTTTAAACTTACTTATAAGTAGATTGCGCCACCGACTAGTGCCGTGCGATTTCTTGGAAGTTGGGCAACCTCTGCGTGAGTAGCAGCATTTTTACTTAGGAACATGAATAATGTGCGCCGCCACTTCAGATACCACGGGAGCTCTTCGCCGATTTGGTAGTCCAAAACGGAAACAAAATACCGAGCATTTTCTTCATCGAGCACGAAGCCTTCTTGTAATCCACGGCAGAGCTTTAGGTTATGTGGAATATTTTGCGAATCGTTGAATCCAATACTAATCGTGATATCAAAAAGATGCTGGTCATGTTTTCCGAAACGTTCAATACTGATTCGATCGCAATGCCGCACGTGCGGAACATTTTTTACCACAGTATGAACAAGCACAATTTCTTTATGAACCACCCGATTAAATCGGAGATTTTCTTTTAAGGCAAGTGGTACTTGACCTCTTCCGGGATGAACGTAAATCGCTTGTCCCGGAACCCGTGGAAGATCTGCGCTACGAAGTTTACACAATAAATTATGCATAGATATTTCTAATCCGCGGCGAATCTTTGCTACGTGCTGAATTCCCCAAATCCAAGTAGTCATTACAATAAAGAAACTTAGCGCAATACCTAGTGGGAGCCAGCCACCACTTGGAATTTTTAAAACATTGGCAAAGAAATAATTTATTTCAAAAATTAAAATAATGGCGAGGAATGGAACTACCTGAATCCAGCTCCATTTAAGAACTTTTCTGGCAAATATTGCGAAAAGTGTTGTGGTGAGAAGCTCGGTTCCAGTTACGGCTAGTCCGTATGCGTGGGAGAGAGCTTCTGAGGATTGGAAGCCGAGAATCAAAATTGTAATCCCGATTGCGAGGAATTGATTTACCGCAGGAATATAAATTTGCCCCGATGCTTCTGCAGAAGTATGGCGTATTTTCATTCGCGGCAAGAACCCGAGATTTACCGCCTGGGCCGTCACTGAAAATGCTCCAGAGATAACTGCCTGTGAGGCAATTACTGTTGCTAGCGTCGCCAAAATAATTAGTGGAATTCGTAGGGGTTCTGGAGCGAGATAGAAGAATGGGTTTTCTAACGAATCTGGGTTTTTTAGAATCAATGCAGCTTGCCCAAGATAATTTGCTGCTAAACAGGGAAATACAAGAAATATCCAAGCTCGTCTAATTGGCTCAGCGCCAAAATGCCCCATATCTGCGTAGAGAGCCTCAGCGCCGGTTACTGCGAGCACGGCACCACCCATAATCCCGAAGGTAAGAACTGGGTTCTGGAGGGCGAAAGATATTGCATAGTGAGGGGAAAGAGCTGCTAAAACTATTGGATTTTTAATTATTTGTGCTCCGCCAAGAATCCCGATACTAAGGAACCAGAGTAGCATTATCGGCCCGAAAGCGGCAGAAACTTTTCCGGTTCCAAAGCGTTGAATCGAAAAAAGTGAAATGAGGATAATAATTGCTGCCGGGACAGTGAACTCTGCAGCTTGCGGAGTAATTAGAGCTGTTCCTTCAACGGCACTCATCACAGACATTGCCGGAGTAATAAGTGAATCTCCAAAGAAGAGCGCTGCACCGATTAACCCAAGTATAGTTACCAGTTTCGCGCTTCGGCCTTTTAGAGAACGGCGCAGCAAAGCTGAAAGCACAAGAATTCCGCCCTCGCCGTCATTATCTGCACGCATTACAAAACTTAAATACTTAAAAGTCACAATAACCATTAGTGACCAAAATACAAGCGCGAAAATTCCAAATATGTGGTCAGTGGTTGTCTGCAGATTCCCGTTTCCGAGGGTGAAAATAGTTTTCATCGCGTACAGGGGAGAAGTGCCTAGATCTCCAAAAACAATGCCGAGGGCACCGATACTGAGGAGTATTCTTGACTTTTGTGAATCGGGGGAATCTTGTATCTGAGAATTTTGCGGATACGATGCAGAGTTATTTATTTTTAATTTGGCGCCGGAAGTCTTAGGAGAGGCGTCTTCCTTCTTTAACACGAAGAAAACATTAGTCCTGTATCGCGCTTAATTAATAATTCTGCGGCAGAATATTTTGGTGATGCTCAGCACGTAAAATTGTTTATTTTGTGAAGAGTTTTGCAAGTTATTTTTCCCAGAATTCTGCGATATTTAAGCCTAGTTCTTGCAGTAATTTTCGCAGCAGTGGTAAGGAAATGCCGACGATGCCGTGAGGATCTCCCTCGATCCGTTCAACGAATGGTCCTCCAATGCCATCAATTGTAAAAGACCCAGCAACAACAAGTGGTTCACCAGTGGCGATGTAGGCGTCTATTTCGGCGTCGGTCATTTCGCCAATATAGACCCGAGCTGTTGAAACTCCTTCGGCAACTTTTCCAGTCTGTAAATCGATTACACAATGCCCGGTATGTAAGTCGCCAAAATTTCCACGCATTTTGCGGAGACGCTCGCGAGCAATTTCAGGAGTTTCCGGTTTTCCAACAACTTCTCCGTTCATCTCGAGCATTGAATCACAACCGACGACGACGCGGAAATCTGGTTTTCCAGCTTCGTTGAGAATTGTTGCCACGACGTCGGCAGTTTTTGCGGAGGCTAGTGTTTGTACCTGTGTTTGTGCAGAAGAATTCGGGGGCAAAGTAGCGAGAAGAGCTTCTTCGTCTACTGATGACACTTGCACCGCAGGATTAATCCCTGCATTTTGCAAAGTTTTTTTACGCGCTGGAGATGCAGAAGCAAGTAAGAGTTTTTGCGGTGCAAGTGTCATCTTGAGGCCTACCTTCAGGTTCGGAAATTTGATTTATGCGAGAGCGTTGCGGAGCACGTCAAGACCAACTGATCCGATGCTGAGTGCTTTTGTGTGCCATGCTTTCAAATCGAAATCTTGACCAGCTTCACGAGCACGGTTTTCGGCATCGGTGCGGAGCTCGGTCCAGATGCGATGCCCGATCTTGTAACTAGGAGCTTGCCCCGCCCATCCGAGGTATCGATTCAATTCGAAGTTTAAGAATGACTCGTCCATTGCAACATTGTCGAGCAGGAATTGCCAGGCAACTTCGCGATTCCATACTGGAGAAATCTCACGGTACTGTGCAGGCGCAGGAAGCTCGCAGTGAACTCCAATATCAAGCATTACGCGAGCAGTGCGGAGACGCTCAGAGTCAAGAACTCCCATCCGGTCACCTAAATCATCCATAAATCCAAGTTCAGCCATTAGTCCTTCGGCATATAGCGCCCAACCTTCACCGTGACCGGAGAACCAGGAGCCGTGACGGCGCCAGAGGTTAAGTACATTCTTTAAATAAGTGGTGTATCCAATTTGGAGGTGGTGCCCTGGAACGCCTTCATGATAGACGGTAGTTTTTTCTTGCCAAGTGGTGAAAGATTCAGTTCCGTGAGGCACCGCCCACCACATTCGACCACCGCGAGAGAAATCATCGGTTGGGCCGGTGTAGTAAATTGCTCCAGATCCTGATGGGGCAATCATGCATTCGAGTTTGCGAAGTTCATCTGGAATTTCGAAATGTGTGCCGGCAAGGGCTTCCACCGCTGCGTCGGAAGTTTCTTGCATCCAGGCTTTTAGCGCATCGCTACCGTGGAGCATTCGGGAAGGCTCATTATTTAAGCGATTCATTGCTTCTTTTACGCTCACGCCTGAACCATAAAGTTCGTGTGAAATTGCTAGTTGTTCGGCGTCAATTCGGGCAAGTTCAGACTCTGCCCAAGCATAAGATTCGTCAAGGTCAATCTTGGCGCCGATAAATTCATATGAACGTAATGCGTAACGTTCGCGACCGAAGGCTTCAGACTCTCCCGTAAGTGGCGCAATCTCGGTGGCAAGGAACTTAGAAAGTGCATCATAGGTGGCACGAGCAGAAGTGGCTGCCTGGGAAATTTGCTCAGCTAATTCTGGATATGCCTGGGCGCAGTCTGCTGCGAGACGGGCAAAAGTAGATTGTTCTGAGGAAATTTTTTCTGCCTCAGCAATAGCTAATTCCACTTGTTTCGCTGCAAGTTTCGGCCCGTTGTGTGCACGTTCATAAAGGGTTTCTTCCCAAGACTTCACAGCTTTTTCAACATTGTTCATGCGAGCAATGATGAGGTTCCATTCATCTTTTGTCTCTTGCCCCATGAGATCAAAGATTTCACTGATTCCTTGGAGTGGAGTAGCGATATTTGCAATATCGCCGATTTCTCCACGTTCATATTTTTCTAGTTCGAGCCCTAGTGACTGTTGTAGCGCTGCCACTGTTACTTTGTCGACGTCGTCTACCGGAGTTAAGCTTTCGAGCTTTGCGAGAGTTTCTCGCTGGAGACTTGCAATTTCTGCAGCCCCTTCTGGCGAGTAGTTTGAGAATTCTTCTTCCGAGGCGCCAGGCATGCCAAGGTAAGTTACTAATTCTGGAGTTGTTTGTAGTTGAGTTTCTAGATAGCCATTTGCGAGTTCGTCAATTGGTGAAATATTACGTTCTGTGTTTAGATTTTCGTTCATAAATCTAGGCTACATCTGGATCGGGTTTAGGAAAAAATAAGTCCAAGAATTGTTTTGAGGTTGTTG
>JAXFDG010000201.1:0-10126 GCA_034173665.1 Arcanobacterium sp. | reverse complement strand
ACAGCTAGCCGGTGGTTAACGGGTTCACTTAATGGCGCTTCTTGGGCCCGGATTTTGCCATTGATAGTGGTAGTTACCTTGTTTGTGCCGTTGCTCTTGATTTTACGAGCGAAATTAGGAGTGCTTCAGCTTGGCGATGAGTTAGCGATAGGTCTTGGACTGCAAACAAAAATTTATCGCGTATTTTTGATCGTTGGGGCAGTTACTCTTGTTGCTGTAGCTACTTCTGCTTGTGGGCCGGTTTCATTTGTTGCATTTATGGCTGGGCCAATTGCAATGCGTCTAAGTCGTAACCAAGGTATGCCGATGTTGACGGCTGGTTTAGTGGGGGCTTTGATTATGATTGCAGCAGATTATTCTGGGCAATATTTCTTTGGCGCGCGTTATCCCGTTGGGGTAGTGACGGGATTGCTTGGTGCCCCGTTCTTAATTTATCTCTTAATTCGAGCACAGAATCGAGCCTGAAATGAATTCAAGGTCAGTTTTAGAAGCCCAGAGTCTTAATCTTTCATACGGCGAGAATCGCGTGGTTGAAAATCTTAACCTAGTCTTGCCGAAGGGGCAGATTACTTCAATTATTGGTGGTAACGGTTGTGGAAAGTCCACATTGTTGCGCTCTTTTGCACGGCTTCTTTTACCGGAGCACGGAACGGTGCTTTTTAATGGGGAAGTACTTGCAAAGTACCATCGGAAAGATCTAGCGAAGCAGCTTGCTATTTTGCCGCAATCTCCAATAGCCCCACCGGGAATTACGGTCGCTGATCTTGTTGGGCGGGGGCGTTCTCCACATCTCGGGCTTTTCGGGAATTGGTCAAAAGCTGATTATGAAGCAGTTGCAAAAGCTTTGGAGAAAACGCGACTAACTGATTTAGCTGATCGGGTAGTCGATGAACTCTCTGGAGGGCAGCGGCAAAGAGTTTGGATTGCGATGGCATTAGCGCAAGATACGCAATGTGTATTGCTTGATGAGCCGACGACGTATCTTGATGTAGCCAATCAGCTTGAAGTTTTAGATTTACTAATTGAGTTAAATCGAGACCAAGGTGCAACTATCGTGATGGTTTTGCACGATATGAATTTAGCAGCACG
This sequence comes from Arcanobacterium sp., assembly GCA_034173665.1. Classification (GTDB taxonomy): domain Bacteria; phylum Actinomycetota; class Actinomycetes; order Actinomycetales; family Actinomycetaceae; genus Arcanobacterium_A. Next base: position 9,037 of record JAXFDG010000201.1, on the reverse strand, counting down.
TTATTCGGATAATATCGTCGCCTTACGTTCTGGTGAATTAGTGGCAATGGGTTCACCAGAAGAAGTTATTACAGCAGAGAATATGCGCAAAGTTTTTGATATTGAATGTCGAGTCGTGCAAGATTCCGGAGCGCCGGTAGTTTTGCCTTATGGGAGGTATCATGGCTAAACAAGGGTATATCCCGATTCGGTTGAAAGTTTTGGAAAGTGAAAAAATTAGTCCAAACTTGCAGCGGATTTATTTTGGTGGTTCAGGCTTGGCAGACTTTGTGCCGGCAGCGCCAATTTATGATCAGCGAATTAAAGTTTTGGTACCGTCTCCGGGGAAGAAATTGCCGGAACTTTCGGAAGAAGATTGGTATGGTTCTTGGCTGAAACTTCCTGAAGATGAACGGGGCGCACTACGCACTTACACGGTTCGTGAATTTGATAGTGAACGGCTCTCTGTTGATTTTGTGTTGCATCTAAAGCCGGGTGCAACTGGTCCGGTAAGTACTTGGGCAGCTTCTGCAAAGCCTGGTGATGAAGTAATCATTGTGGGTGGCACGAGTGTTGAAGCCGCAAATCTCGGAGTTGAATTCTCTCCGCGAGGTGCAGATTTTATTGAGCTGGTCGGCGATGAAACTGCCTTGCCGGCAATCGCACGAATCTTACAAGACTTATCGCCGACGGCGACTGGCCGAGCTTGTATTGAAGTTCCAACAACTTTGGACGTGCTTCCAGAATTGGAACATTCTGGTTTTGAGATTGTTTGGCTTCCGCGCGATGGGCGAGAAGTGGGAACGTTAATGTGTGAACGACTTTTGGAGCATTGCGTGAGTTCCGAGGGCGGACGTTGTTGTCGCTGTGAAGACTGTTATCTGCTTTCACAAAATGCGCCGCTGTTAATTAGTGAAGCCGAGGAAGCAGGCACGTCGTCGGTAGTAAATGGAAATGATGAGATCGTTTGGGAAACTCCAACTTTCTCGGCAGCTGGGGAAGAAATTGAAACCAGTGCGGAGCAAAAGCTGAGCGAAGCAGAACCAGAAGCGGCTCCACTAGCTGGGAAAACCTATTATTGGATTGCTGGGGAAGCTACTGCAGTAACGCGAATTCGGCGCGTGCTAGTGAAAGAGCGGGGAATTTCGCGCGAGGAAGTTTCATTTATGGGTTATTGGAAGAAAGGCCGCGTGCTCGGTTAAGGTTATCTGCCTAGCTGGGAATCTCAATATCTTTGCTTTGCTGGTGTGAAGCTATTCTTCCTTGATGTGTGTATTGCTTTGATACGATAGCATTGCGGAATGAAAATAATTGATTTTAAAGAAGTGTCCACTGCTGGCTTGGAAGGTTCTGCACACCCAGAAGCACAAGCAGGTTTGCGGGCAAATGAAGCACGTTATTTTTGGAATAAATATAAGTTCACTTATGGGACAGTTCCTGCTGCGGAAAAACCAGAATTGGTTGCTTGGGTGAATGAAATTTTGGCCGAGCGAGATTTAGTGTTTCCGTATCGCGTGCTCGAAGTGGCTGAAGTAGAGGTTGATGGAATTTACTGGCCGTGTCTCTATTATGAAAATGGGATGGCGATTAATGTTCTCTTTAGTCGGGAAGAGTCGGGTAAACGCGCAGTAGGCTTCAAGCTCTGTGATGGGATGGAAATCCCGGAAGAATTTGTGGGGAAATTTAAGTTTGCGCGGCAACGGTCGAAACTTGCAGGAGAGATTCGCGGAAGTTTCTTCGTGATTAAAGGTAAATACGAAGCGCCTGAGATTTAATCGCGAAGTTTAGTGTCGACCCAGGGTGTGGATTGCTCCGTGCTTGAATTTGCCGGAAGTAATTCAAGCAAACACCCTGAGCCGACAGTTTTGGTTGCGCAAAGTGGCGGCAAAAGGAGGTTGCATATCGCCTAACTTTGCGCTTTAGCAAGACGAAGTCTCGCTAGCTCATGATTTGGAAAACAGTTGGAAATAAAGCTTCCCGTTATGCGTTTGCTTTGTCGGAGTTGCTTGGAGGGAACACTGCCAGACGCGTCGCTGCGCATAGGAACCGCTTTCCTTATCTATAAATGATTTTATTTCTAAACAATTTTGCTTGTCAATTATCGAAACTTGTGTTTTTCCTGCTCTTGACCTTGTTTTGGGTTTAGTGCCGTGTGGGTGTCGCTAAGTTATTGATAGTATTTAGCGCAGAAATTTGGGTAGGGGAAATCCTCTTTCGAAAAATTTCTGAAATATTTTAAATTTTTTACTTCTATTTTCCGCAAGAATGTTGTGAGTTTCGGGTAAATAATCAAAGTTGTTGTGTGTTTAGCGTAAACAATTAAAATAGAAGTTAAGTTCAATTGCCAAAAATTTCAATTAAAGAATTGGTTTTGCATGAATCGCGCACGGACAAATATTTCTGATGTGGCCCGGGAAGCAGGGGTGTCAAAAGCTACGGTTTCTCGAGTTTTAGGCGCTAATTATCCGGTTTCACCAGCAACGAAGAAAGCGGTGGAAGATGCGGTTGAAAAGTTAGGGTACACCGCTTCAGTACGTGCAAGATCTTTGGCAACTGGCCGTGCAGATGCTATTGCCGTGATTGTTTCTGAGCCGTTAGATAATATTTTTGGAGACCAAACTTTTGCCAAAATTTTGCGCGGAATTACGGAAGCAATGTCTGAAACCGAGATAGTTCCGATTCTGCTTTCGACAGTTAGCGAAGCAGAGCAGCGAAAAGCACTTCGGCTCGTAACTAATCAAGCAGTAGATGCCGTTATTCATATTTCCCCCTGGGCTGATGCGGGGCTTCTGAATGCTCTTGCAACGGAGCAGGTACCGACTGTTATTTGCGGTCAAAGTCGCGGAATTTCCCCAGAGATAGCGCAATGTTTTGCCTTTGTTTATTCGGATGATTTCACTGGAGCGAAACTTGCTGCACAGTATTTATCTGAATCAGGTGTAAAAAATCCGGTTGCGATACTAGGAGTGCCAACGCAACCTGCGTCAATAGATCGTTTAGCAGGATATCGTAAGATATTTCCCGAACTTACCGAGCAGCGAGTGGTATCTGGTTCTTGGACTGAGCTTTCTGGGGCGAGCGGAATCCAAAAATTTATTACCGACGGCGTCTCTTTTGACGCGGTTCTCGCTGGGTCTGACCGGATTGCGCAAGGAGTTAATGCGGCTTTACGTGGAGCGGGAATTAATGTTCCGCAAGAAGTAAAAGTTATTGGGTATGACGATAATCTAGTCGCAACTGAAATTTCTCCATATTTAACGACTATTGCTCAGCCCATGCTGGAACAAGGGAGAGTTGCTTTCGAGCTGGCCCAAGAATTAATTGCTGGGCAGATGCCGCGGGAAGTTGTGTTGCCAACTGAACTGATAATTCGTGAATCTGCTTGAAAATAAAACTTAGGGTTTAGTGAACTTTAGGGCTTAGTGAAACTGATAATTGGAAGAGGTCAGTTTCACTAAGCCCTAAATATTTATTCTGCGGGATTCGCTGCGCTTTCCCGAGCATCAGTGATGAACGCTGCAGTTGGGGTGAGCTCTCGGGTCAGAGCTTCTGGATCAGTAGCTGCGAGACGCTTGATGTAACGCAAATAAGTTAAGTATGCGCCGCCAAGGAAGACGATTACACCACCAACGTTATAGACCAAAGTGAGCCAGATTTCTTGCCCATAAGGTAAGGTGCCGGTGATGAAAACGAAGGCGAAAACAACCATCATGAAGGCCGACATTCCCATTCCGAATTTGCGTGATCCAACACGGAAATCACGTGGAATGTGGTCATAGTTCTTGCGGAAGAAGAAGTATGCCAAGTAGATGAATAGTGGCGGAATTAGGGCAGTTGCTGCGGTCATGTTGATTACGATTTCGAGCAGGCCATTAATTGAATCTGAACCAAGTGCTGGAATAATCAGGATTGGAACAACGATTGCAAATTGGAGCCAGGCTGCACGCCATGGAATACCTTGAGAATTGAGTTCAACAAGTTTCTTACCGAAGATGCCTTCTGGGATTTCGGAGAAGAAAATCTTTACTGGAGTTGCGGTCCACATTAGGAGTGATCCAAGTGTTGCTGCCAGCATAATGAAGCCGACGATGCGATTCACAAGCACGCCGTCGATTCCCCAATGTGCACCGAGGCCAGCCATGGTTTGGAAGACACCGGAGGAGTATTCTAGCTCACCGGCTGGCACGAAAACGGTCATGAGTAATGAAGCCACCGCGTAGAGCAGACCAATCATTAAACCAGCAGTGATGATGGTGCGAATAAAGGTTTTTACGCCACCACGAATATCGTTGATGTACACGCCTACGGATTCAGCTCCACCAACGCCTTGGATAATCCAAGCTAAGGTGCCGAAGAATCCCCACATTAAAGCAAAGTTTGCCATGTCTGGCATCATTGCGCTAGTAGTGATTGGAGTTGCTGGTTCAAGCCCGCCGGCAAGTGCGCCCACGGTCAAGATAATGAAGGTTAATGACATTGCTACGACAAGAGTTGCGCCGATATTGGTAATTGAGCCAATCCACTTTGCGCCTTTGGTGGAAACCCAAGTCGCGAGAGCAAAAATCGCAATTGAGATAATAGTAATTGCGGTTTGTGAAAGAACTTTTTCTTGCCCGAACACTGCGTAGGAAGCGTATACCAGCACGAATGGAAGCAATGAAGCAAAGTAGAAGAGGTTAACAAACCAGTAGGAGAAAGCGCCAAGGAAGGCCCAGCGCCCACCAAGAGAGGTCTTTACCCACTTATAGTCACCTGATTCGGAGTTCTTATTCAGGGCCACGAGTTCTGCAATAATCAGAGTGTATGGCAGGAAGTAGAGGAGCGTTGCAAAAAGAAACGCTGGTGCCGAAGCTAGACCAATCGACACGGAATTATTAATCACGTTACGGAAGTTGAATACCGCCGCAACCGTCATCGTGAGTAGCGCATATGTTCCAATTTGTGCGCGTATCGAGGTATTCATATTTATTCCTTCTATCATTTGTTGTGAAAGCTTCGGCCTTCAACGGTTACCCGTAGTGCCACACCGAGACTTTCTGGTTGGGGATGAAGCTGCGTTGCTTCGGTGATTTCACAAAACAGGATTTCCCCTGCTTTTAGAGTATTAATTTCTGCCGTTCCAGTCACGTATTGGCGGTCAGATAAATCAGAGTATTTTGTTTTAGGCGCAAAATTTGTGGCGAGGTGAATATTAATTTCTCCCGCATGGCAATAGAACACCCGCAAATAACGATGTGAGCGTTCAAGATCTGTTTCAGAATCTGTTTGTGTGATAATTCTCCAGGTCAGAGAATCTCCTACGGAATAAGTTACGCCAGGAAAAATAAGTGGGTTTATTGCCGACGCCGTGGGCTGAGTTTCTAGATGGGCTTCCGCTGCGGTGTAGGGGAATGCGGTGTGGATTGCTTCAAAAGTGCGATCCCATTTCTTTTCTCCGGCGAGAGTCTCAAACGCATCCTGTAAGGTTAGGAACTTCCGCATTTTTTATGCCTCCATTCCGAGTTCGTGATTAGCGGTTTTTGCCTCAAAATCCGTATCGTTGCCGGGTATTTCCTCATGGGATGTAGCAACGAGGTGAAAACTGAAGTGATGGCTGAAACTGTTCCAGTGTGGGCGATAACTGTGGAGAACTTCTGAGCCCCAAGAATTAGAGCCAAGACCAAGGAGCTGGAAATCGATATTTATTTCAATATCATTTTCAACTTGTAGCTCATCTAGATGCTTCGCCTGTTGAAGTTGGGAATCTGAATAAGGTAAAGCTCGGAAGTTAAAGGCTGTGTCGCCAGCAAGAATTTTTAATCCCGTACCTTTATGATTCGTGAATTGAGCTTCGCTAACCATCGTTCGATTTCCCATATTTTGTGGGTGAACATATGGGGTGGTTAATTTTGTGACTGCTGTTGAGTATTTCCCGATTAAAGCTGCAGCATGGGAATCTGGATAGTTTTCACCGGGGCCATATCCGAGATACTCGACTTGGCAGAATTCTGTTGGGATTGCAAAACGAATTCCGATGCGGGCAACGATGTCCGAGTAATCGCCGTAGGGTTCTCCTTTTACACTGAGGAGAACGACGCCGTCGGCTTTTATTTCCCAATCATAAGTGCAACGCATTCCGAAATCTTGAGCTGGAGGGGCAATTACTGATTCCACGCGGAGGCAAACGGATTTTTCATCGTGTAGCCACTGTACTTCGCGAACTGATTCTTGGCATAAATCAAGATAACGATTTTGCCAGTACTCTTCATATTCTTGAACGTGGTTATCAATTAATGCGTGCCAAAAACTAAGTGCAGGAGCACGGGAGAGGAGTTCTTTTCCTTCTTGCAAGACGGAAACTAGCCGCCCGTAAACAAGGTCAAAAGTGAAAACTCCACGAAGAGTTTGAATTTTCAGAAGATTATTCTCGTGGAAGAGTTTTAAAGTTCGCGGCTGTGATTGCATTAGCAGCTTTTGTGGATAATCAGCAGAGTCCATGCCGGAAAGAAGGAATTGCGCATGAGCAAGTTTATGGTTTGCCCCAGTGGCAGCAGTTGCTTCATCAACGGTGGCAGTTATCCGTAAGGTAAATTTTTGCTCATCGGGAAGCGGAGAGAATTTTAGATTTTTTGCAAGATCTAGATATTCTGCCAGTTCTATTTCTTCTGCTAAATTAAAAGTTTTGGTTCCTCCAGGGGCAAGATTCACAAGTTGAAGTTGGAAACTTGTTGCTGGCACGTCGTCGGCAAGTAAATCGATTTTTAGTGTGATAGCCGGGGTAAATTCAAACCAGTATCGTGAGGTGACTTGGAGTTTCAGACCATCAAGGCTGAACTTCAGGGGACTGAGAACGTATTTGTATTGGAGTAGTCCCGGGCTGGGTTCGCGCCAAGGGAAAACTAAGCCATCGATACAGAAGTTTCCGTTATTTGGGTAGTCCCCAAAATCTCCGCCGTAGCGGTAGGAAGTTTTTGTGCGGGCTGTGTGCGCAGCGAGTTCGCCTGCCGTCGTTTCGGTGGCTTCGACTTTGGTTTCGGAAGGGAGAGTAATTTCTACGCCATGATCCATCCACTCCCAAACAAAGTGGCCTTGAAGATGCTCATATTTTTGGAAGACTTCTTGATACTCGGCCAGCCCTCCGGGGCCATTACCCATCGCATGACCATACTCGCAAAGGATTCTCGGTTTTGGATGTGGGTAGGAGCCAAAATCATCCATTTGTGACACGCGCGAATACATCGTTGAGATAACGTCAACAACTTCGGCGTTACGGTCTTCTTCATAATGCACTGGGCGAACGGGATCGAGTTCCTTGCAGCGTTGATACATTGCGCGAATATTGCAACCGTAACCGGACTCGTTTCCAAGTGACCACATCACAATACTTGCATGGTTGCGCTGAGCAAGAACATGGCGTTCAATCCGGTCAACGTAGGTGCGTTCCCACAGCGGATCATCGGTGATACGGGAAAGGTCTCCAACCGTGGCAAAACCATGTGATTCGAGATCGGTTTCAGCAATCACCATTAGACCGAGGCGATCACACATTTGATAGAACCGCGGATCGTTCGGGTAATGCGCTGTGCGCACAGCATTGATATTGTGCGTCTTCATCAGTTGCAAATCAATTGCTGCATCAGCAAGATCAATTGCACGTCCTTTGCGTGGATGGTGATCATGCCGATTTACGCCGTGCATCTTGAAATAGTTCCCGTTTAGGAGCAATTTTCCTTGGGTGATGCGAATATCTCGGAACCCGAGTTCATGGGCTACTGTTTCAAGTTCAGTTCCGGAAGAATCGCAAAGGGTTAAAAGTAAGGTGTAAAGGTAGGGGCGTTCGGGATTCCACCAATTTACGGCCGGGATTTTAGTGCTGATTTCAGCCTTTAGATTTGTGCTGTTGAAAGTTCTAGATGGGGTTGGGAAAGCAGTTCCGGTGGTTGTTTCGGGCTTTGATTTGGACGTGGTTTCGGAAGTGTTGAAGGTGATGACGCCATGTGCGAGAGATGTGAAGCTGGGGTTGGAAGTGGTTGCGGATTTAACGCTTGATTCACTTGTTGTTTTCGCGTTGGCGTTGTTTAGTGCATTCGCGCTGGATTTGCGCGTATTTGTATTCCAAGTGTCAATAATTTCCCAGCGAACGAGGAAGCTTCCGGAGTTATTTTGAGATTTTAGAGTTTCTAATTCTGGTGATTGTAATTCCACTGCGAGTTTGAACTCAGCAGCTGCTGTTGTTCCTGGGGCGATAGCGTCATTCTCAGAGCTAAGGAAAGTCTGAGCGTGGAAATCGTGAAGATATGTGTTTGGGCGTGAGGTGAGATAGACGCTGCGGAAAATTCCAGCGGCCCACCACATATCTTGGTCTTCCACATAAGTTCCGTCTGAGAATTGGAGAACCTTTACGGTGATTAAATTACTCCCTGCTTTAAGAGCTTTCGTGATATCAAAGCTTGCTCCGAGGCGAGAGCCCTTTGAATACCCGAAATAGATGCCGTTTACGTAGAGTTCGAAATAGGATTCCACGCCGGAGAAATTTAAATGGTAGCGGCGATTCGGCGAGACGACGTCGAGCTGAAGTTCTTTTTGGTAGATACCAGTTGGATTTTCGGCAGGAACTCGTGGTTGATCAATCGGGAAGGGATAGCCTTCATCGGTGTATTGAAGATGCCCGTAGCCATCAAACTGCCACATATGTGGAATGGTGACTTCAGAAAAATTTTTAGAGTTTTCTAGGTGGATTAGATAGCTACTTGGGACAAGTGCTGGGTGCGGAAAGAAAGCAAAGCGCCACACGCCGTCGAGACTCAGATAATCAGTGGCTCCTGCACGACTCGGGAGAAGTGAAAGGTTCGCGCTGATACTCGGTTCGCGTTTTGCGTCAATTGCGTACTCAATCGTTTCTGGAGTTGGCTCTGGATAAGGCGTTGGAGCTTGGGCGGCTGCGTGTGCTAGTGCGGTGTTGCGGTCTGGATAACTCAGGAAGTATGCGTGAGCTGGGAGAGTGCCAAAACTTGGGCTCGCTGGGTTTTCCCAATCATTAATACGCATCATTAATCGCCTTTGAAGAGTCCGCGGGTGT
>JAXFDG010000200.1:0-7968 GCA_034173665.1 Arcanobacterium sp. | reverse complement strand
AAATGTTTGTGCAAATGCAATACACTCGAAATGATTTTGACTTTCAACGCGGAACTTTCAGAGTTCGTGGCGATACTGTGGAAATTATTCCAATGTATGAAGAATTAGCTCTCAGAATTGAATTTTTTGGGGATGAGATTGAAGCGATATCTGTGCTTCATCCACTTACTGGGGAAGTTATTTCAGCAGCTGACCATGCGCATGTTTTTCCTGCTTCGCACTACGTGGCTGGTCCGGAGCGCATGAAACGAGCTATTAAAGATATTGAATTTGAACTAGGGGAGCGTTTAACTGAGTTCCAAGAAAAAGGAAAGTTACTTGAAGCGCAGCGTTTAGAGATGCGTACTAATTTCGATCTGGAAATGATGCGAAACCTAGGTTCTTGTGCCGGAATTGAAAATTATTCTCGGCATATTGATGGGCGTGAAGCTGGAACGCCACCGCATACATTGTTGGACTATTTTCCAGATGATTTCGTACTTGTAATTGATGAGTCCCATGTGACGGTTCCACAAATTGGCGCGATGTTCGAAGGGGATGCTTCACGTAAACGAACCCTGGTTGAGCATGGTTTCCGCCTTCCTTCGGCAATGGATAACCGCCCACTGAAGTGGGATGAATTTTTAGAGCGAATCGGGCAAACCGTTTATCTTTCAGCAACTCCAGGTGATTACGAACTTTCTAAATCTGATGGGTATGTAGAGCAAATTGTGCGTCCAACTGGTTTGGTCGATCCAGAAATTATCGTTAAACCTACGAAAGGGCAGATTGATGATTTGCTGGAAGAGGTACGAGTTCGTGTTGCCCGAGATGAACGTGTTCTTGTAACTACTCTCACCAAGAAGATGGCTGAAGATCTTACCGCTTATCTTGCAGAGCGCGGAGTGAAGGTGGAGTATCTTCATTCTGATGTTGATACGCTACGACGTGTAGAACTGCTTCGAGAGCTTCGTTTGGGAAAGTTTGACGTACTGATAGGTATTAATTTGCTGCGTGAAGGCTTGGATTTACCGGAAGTTTCGTTAGTGGCAATTCTTGATGCAGATAAACAAGGCTTCTTGCGTTCAACTAAGTCTCTGATTCAGACTATTGGGCGTGCAGCTCGTAATGTGTCTGGTCAAGTACATATGTACGCAGATTCAATTACTCCGAATATGCGTGAGGCAATTGATGAAACAAGCCGACGCCGTGAAAAACAAATTGCATATAACCTCGAACACGGAATTGATCCGCAGCCCTTGCGCAAGAAGATTGCGGATGTTACCGATATGCTTGCGCGGGAAGATGCCGACACGGAAACCCTTATCTCAGGTGGCGCTGCTGGATCAGGGCGTAAATCTAGTGGCAAGGCCGTGAAAAATAAGCGAAAGAATAGCGAAGGACAAGAAATCCAAGATTTGCTTACTGACCTTACTGCACAGATGCACGAAGCTGCGAAGAATTTACAATTCGAGCTGGCTGCACGACTCCGTGATGAGATTCAGGACGTAAAACGGGAGCTTCGGGCAATAGACCAAGCTTGATTTATTCCTAAAATTATCCTGGTTTTAACCGTAAACTCTGCTTTGATTTAATCTTTAAGTCTTTGTTACAGTGGCTATTCTCATGGTCTTATATTAGTTCGAAAATTTGGAAGCAAGATAAAATAAACGACTGGAGGGGAGTATTCCCATTCAACAGCGGTTCGTCACCTCGAAACTCCATAGTTTCCGGGCCGTGGCCAGTAAATGGCGGGAAGAGACCTCAAGTTTTTGATCCCATTAAGGAATCTCATTGTTAGAACAGACCTTACAAACTTTCGGCAAAATTTTGCCTCTGACCGCTCCAAGTGCCGGTAGCTCTGCAGCAACCATGCAGGTACAGCTATGGGAGTGGATTGTGCTTGGCGTAATCGTAGTTGCACTAATCCTTTTCGATTTATTAGGACACGTGCGCAATGCACACGAACCAACAGTTGGAGAAGCGGCTCGCTGGACCGCGTTCTATGTTTCTTTGGCTGTGCTCTTCGGCGTCTACCTTTACTTCACTCACGGTGGCCAATTCGCAACTGAATATTACGCCGGATACCTAACTGAATACACGCTTTCTCTTGATAATATCTTCGTCTTTATTATCATTATCGCGGGCTTTGCGGTACCACGCCTTTACCAGCAGAAAGTGCTGATGTACGGCATCATAATCGCACTAGTAATGCGTTTTGTCTTTATTCTGATTGGCTCTGCGTTGATTGAGCGCTTCGTTTGGGTCTTCTTTATCTTCGGTGCTTGGATGCTTTACACGGCAGCAAAGCAGGTTATCGACGGAATTCAAGAAGGTCGTGAGCGCAAAGAGGGAATTACGCATACTAATGAGTATGAACCTAACTTTATGACACGCGTAGTTTCGAAGTTTGCAAATGTTACCGAAGGTTTTGAAGGCGATCGACTGGTCGTAAAGAAGAATGGAAAGACTTGGATTACTCCATTGCTTCTTTGCATTGTTTCCATCGGTTCGATTGATTTAATGTTTGCGTTGGATTCAATTCCAGCAATCTTTGGTTTAACCAAGCAGCCATACATCGTATTCGCTGCTAATGCTTTTGCGTTGCTCGGTCTACGCCAGCTCTTCTTCCTTGTAGATGGCCTTCTTGAGCGTTTGATTTACCTCCACTATGGTTTGGCATTTATCCTCGGATTCATTGCTTTCAAGCTTCTTGTGCATGCAGCGCATGGCTACGAGATGCTGAAGTTTATTCCTGAACCAAGCATCGTAGTGTCGGTATCGATTATTCTCGGTACGATTCTGATTACCGTTTTTGCTTCTATTTACGGTTCTCGGAAATTACAGCAGAATCAACAGTAACTTTAGTTACTGAAGTTTTTTTGGGAGCCAGGCTTTGCGTCTGGCTCCCAATTTTCTTGTTTCCTGACTTCCGCTAGCTTCCATTTGTTACCGGAATTTTCTTGCCGACGGCGTCAGTAATGCAATCTTTATTAGTTTTTGTCCGTCTGATTTTTCGTTTCAAGTTTTTGTCCGAGTCGTCCAGCAATCAAAGCGCAAGTCAATGATTGTACTTGATGATAAATAATTACCGGAACAATCATTGGAGCAATTTGCGCTGCCGGGAATATTGCAATGGCAATTGGTAAACCAGTTGATAAAGATTTTGTTGAGCCGCACATCATCAGGGGAATAACTGACTCATAAGGTTGTTTTAAAACTTTGCCTAGTTTCCAAGTGAAAAACAATATTGTGCCAAGTAAAAATACTGCAATTGCAATTGTGAAAATGATGTTTGCAGTTGAAACTTGATGCCAAATACCAGCTTTAGTGGCGCTTAAAACGGAAGAGAACACCACGAGCGCAATAGCAAATGTATCAGTTGATTTCGTAATCCAACGATGACGGCGGAAAAACTTTCCGACGAATGGTTGAAAACATTGACCAATAATAAATGGGACTAGTAATTGCAAAGTAATATTTCGAATCCCGCCACTGATGCTTCCTTCGACTTGCATAACTAGCAACATTAACAAGGGAGTTAAGAGAATTCCCGAAATATTCGAAATAGTTGCCGCGCAAACAGCTCGGGCGATATCTCCACCGGCAACTGAGGTGAAACTGACCGATGCTTGCACAGTTGAGGGGAGCAAGGTGAGAAAAAGAACGCCACTGAGAAATGGGTTTTCCATGAAATGCCCAAAACCATAGTGCAAAGTAATCCCAAGAACTGGGAAAATAACAAATGTAGTAGCGAAAATTGCTGACTGAAGTTTCCAATCAGCAAGACCGCGAATAACTTCAATACTTTGAATTCTTAAGCCATAGGCAAGAAATACTCCAGCAACTCCAAACATGGCGATAGTGGAGATAGTTGCCAATGCCGCATCACTGGTGGGCACGGTTAGCCCTAAAACAAAAGCAGTTATGACAGCAATTAGTAGTGGGTCTATTTTAAAAGGCATAGAGATATTTATTTAAAGAAATATAGTTATTTAATTCCAAGGCCCAATAACTGGATTCCATTCTTTTGCGTTCCGGTGCAAAATCAAGCCGGCTTTCTGGAATGGATCTTCGTTTAAAATTTCGAGAGCTTCGGTTTGGGTATTTGCCCGCAAGATAATCAATGCGTGTTCTGCTCCAAGAGGTCCAGAGGCAAGAAGTTTTTCTGAGTCAAACAGGGAGCGCAGGAAAAGGCGATGTTCTGGACGAATCTCTGTGATTTCAGAATTTCGTGATAAATCATAATGGTATTCAATAGCAAAAATCTTTTCCGTCATGAGTTTATTCTAACTTGCTTTAATCTTTCATACCTTAAGGACCGAAAATTAGGCAGGAAAGAACACTGAATAAGCGAAAAATATTTTTAAAAGAAAAAATTTCGTTTAGTCCGAAAACAATTAGTTTACTTTTAAAAGAAAGTGAGATTAATCGGAATCGGACGTCGAATTTTATTTCGTTTTTATTGAGCCAATAGACTGAGCCTGTGCATGAAATGATACAAATTCAAGGTGCCCGCGAGCATAATTTAAAGAATGTTTCTGTAACTCTTCCACGCGATAAAATGGTTGTTTTTACGGGGCTTTCAGGTTCAGGTAAATCTTCTTTAGCCTTTGACACAATTTTTGCTGAAGGGCAACGGCGTTACGTTGAATCACTTAGTTCATATGCACGGCAGTTTCTTGGGCAAATGGATAAACCGGATGTAGATTTTATTGAAGGTCTTTCTCCAGCGGTCTCTATCGATCAAAAGTCTACTAATCGTAATCCGCGTTCAACTGTAGGCACGATTACTGAAATCTATGATTATCTCCGCTTATTGTATGCACGTGCTGGAACACAATATTGCCCAATTTGTAATGAGCCAATTTCTGCGCAGAGTGCGCAACAAATCGTAGATGTTCTTCTCGGATATCCTGAAGGAACTCGTCTCGAGCTATTAGCTCCGGTGATTCGGGGACGAAAAGGCGAGCATATCGATATTTTCGAAGATTTGAATGCGCAAGGTTTTCCCCGACGTCGAGTTGACGGCGAAGTTTTACTACAAAATGAAATTCCAAAGCTTGCAAAAACAAAGAAGCATACGATTGAAGTCGTCGTAGATCGGATTGTGATTAAAGACGGCGTGAATTCACGCTTGAATGACTCTATTGAGACTGCCCTGACTCTCTCAAAGGGACTTTTATTTGTTGAATTTCCAGAACGTGGGGGAGGAGAGGCATATCCAGCACGAATTTTTTCAGAAAATCGTTCTTGCCCGAATCAGCATCCACTCGAGTTAGATGAAATTGAGCCGCGAACATTTTCTTTTAATGCTCCTTATGGTGCCTGCGCAGACTGTGACGGTATTGGATATTCGTTACAAGTTGATCCGGAATTAGTAGTACCAAATCGGGAAAAGTCTTTGCGGGAAGGCGCCTTACTTCCGTGGACGCTTGTTTCGAGTAAACAGTCTGCCGATTTCTTTATGCGTAAGCTGGAATCTTTGTCGGAAGATCTTGATTTTGATCTTGATGCCCCATTTGAATCTTTAGATCAGGATATTCAAGATGCTTTAATCTATGGTCATGATTATAAAGTCCGAATGAAATATAAGAATCGTTGGGGACGTGAGAAAACCTATACTTCCGGGTTTGAAGGTGTTGCGCAGTATGTTTTGCGCAAATACAACGAGACTGATTCAGATTCCCAAAAAGATAAATATCGTGGGTATATGCGCGATGTGGCTTGTCAAAGTTGCGGTGGAGCACGTTTGAAAGCTGAAGTATTAGCAGTTCGAGTGGGTTCAAAGAACATTATGGAACTAACAGAAATGTCAATTTCTGATGCTCTTGAATATCTAACCAATCTTAAACTTGATGCTCGCGGGGCGAAGATTGCAAAACAAGTTTTGCGTGAAATTTTAGCTCGCTTAACATTTTTGGTTTCCGTCGGTCTTGATTATCTCACTCTTTCTCGTGCCGCTGGAACTCTTTCCGGTGGGGAGGCGCAGCGAATTAGACTTGCAACTCAGATTGGCTCAGGTCTCGTGGGAGTGCTTTACGTCTTAGATGAGCCTTCCATTGGTCTACATCAACGAGATAATCAGAAATTACTAGATGCACTCCTTCATTTGCGCGATCTAGGAAATACTTTGATTGTTGTAGAACATGATGAAGACACGATTAAAGCTTCTGATTGGATGGTGGATATCGGACCGCGAGCAGGAGAACACGGAGGAGAAGTTGTATATTCTGGTCCTCCGGCAGAAATTGGAAATGCAGCTAGTTCAATTACTGGAGATTACCTGACCGGGAAACGCCAAATTGCAGTGCCAAAGAAACGACGAAAAGCTGCAAAAGACGCAAAGCTTACCGTACTTGGAGCGCGCGAAAATAATCTACGTAATGTAAATGTAGATTTCCCATTAGGCGTATTTACCGCAGTAACCGGAGTATCTGGCTCAGGTAAATCTTCTTTGGTGAATACAATCTTGTACCAGGTACTGGCAAATAAGCTGAATAAAGCACGGCATATTCCAGGGCGGCATAAAGATATTCTTGGAGTGGAACAACTCGATAAAATTGTTCATGTAGATCAGTCTCCAATTGGGCGCACCCCGCGTTCAAATCCTGCTACTTACACTGGAATGTGGGATCCGATTCGGCAGCTTTTTGCGCAAACACAAGAAGCTAAGATGCGTGGCTATGGACCGGGGCGTTTCTCTTTCAATGTAAAAGGTGGCCGTTGTGAAGCTTGTTCCGGTGATGGCACGTTAAAAATTGAAATGAACTTCCTGCCAGATGTTTATGTGCCGTGCGAAACCTGCCACGGTGCACGTTATAATCGTGAAACTTTGGAAGTGAAATATAAAGGTAAGAGTGTTGCTGAAGTACTGGAAATGACGATTTCAGAAGCACGTGAATTCTTCTCATCAGTTACTCGGATTACAAAGTATCTTGAGGTTCTTGAATCGGTTGGTCTAGGGTATATCCGCCTTGGTCAACCAGCCACGACCCTTTCCGGCGGAGAAGCGCAGCGAGTTAAACTTGCTTCTGAATTGCATAAACGTTCCACTGGACGAACAGTTTATCTTCTTGACGAGCCAACTACCGGGCTACATTTTGAAGATGTACGCAAACTCCTCGAAGTTCTCCAAGGTTTAACTGATAAGGGCAATACCGTTATCGTAATTGAGCATAATCTTGACGTGATTAAATCTGCTGATTGGATTATTGATATGGGTCCAGAAGGCGGAAAAGGTGGAGGCCTGGTTATTGCGGAAGGTACTCCAGAACAAGTTGCTAAGATTTCAGATTCGCATACCGGAAAATTCTTAAAGCCTTTACTTAACTAAAAGACTTATAAAGAATTTCGACAAAATGTTTTAGTACTAGCAGTAAGTAGTTCTGCTGCTAATAATCCCTAGATTAAACTGAAGTTATGGCAGATCCGCAAAGTTACCGTCCAGTCACAGGAGATATTCCGCTCGACCCAGGAGTCTATCGTTTTCTCGACGACGACGGGCGGATTCTTTATGTAGGAAAAGCGAAATCTTTGCGGAAAAGACTCGTTTCCTATTTTCGCGACCCAGCCAAACTTCATCCGCGAACACGGCAAATGGTTTTTTCTGCTTCACAAGTTAAATGGGTGGTTGTTCAATCTGAGCTTGAAGCATTAACACTCGAATACGCTTGGATTAAAGAATATAACCCACGCTATAACGTAATGTATCGTGATGATAAGTCTTACCCTTACCTTGCCGTCACTACTTCTGAGGAATATCCGCGACTTATCGTTACTCGTAATGCGCATCGAAAAGGGAATCGCTACTACGGTCCTTATACTCAGGTGCGTGCTGTGCGGGACTCGCTTGACCTGCTTTTGAAAGTTTTTCCAGTTCGTTCGTGTTCTGCGGGAGTTTTCAATCAAGCTCAGCGTTCTGGACGTCCGTGTTTGAATGGATACATTGAAAAATGTATTGCTCCTTGTGTGTATGGTTCTCGAAAA
>JAXFDG010000199.1:0-23841 GCA_034173665.1 Arcanobacterium sp. | reverse complement strand
TAAAGTGTCAACGAGAAGTACCCGTTCCGGCTCTAAGCTCATCCTAATATTAGCCTCGTTCTCGATTGACAAATAAAGGGGAGCTGTCTTGTGTGACAGCTCCCCTTCTTTAATACTCATTAACGCTGAGCTCTGGCAATTGCCAGAGTCTTCTAGCTACTCCTCTGAACTATCTAAGCAGTTGCTAGGGCTCTTAACCAAGTAATCCTGCTCTAACTTACCAGAGCTTCCCATCGTGTTCTTCACCACGAGAAACTGCAGTCATGGTCTCGCGCTCTACTACCTTGATACGATTTCGCCCAACCGGCTCACCTAGAGACTTCTCGTATTCTTCAAGGAGTTCCCAGCCTTCCCAAGTAGTGAAACGTACTCCACGCTGATCCAGCAAGGCTTGCATTGCATCCCAACCGAGTTCATCGGTTGTCGCATGCAATAGGCCAGCCTCATAGTCAGCCACCAGATTGCTGATTGTCTCTTGCGCATCAGATTTGGTTGAACCAATCAGACCGACTGGACCGCGCTTTACCCAACCAGTGGCATACATTCCGTTTACCACTTCTCCGTCTGGACCGTCGGTTACGCGACCACCGATATTTGGCACCACACCGCGTGCTTCGTCAAATGGCGCACCCGGAATTGGGGAGGAGAAATATCCGACAGCGCGATAAACCGCCTGCACTGGATAGTCAATAAACTCACCCGTACCAGCAACCGTTCCATCGCCCTGAAGCGCAGTCCGCTCCATCCGGATTCCAGTCACATGCTCATCGCCCAGGATTTCTACTGGTTGCTGCAGCATGTGCAAATGAATTCGTCGGCTCGCCGTCTTTTCTTCTTCCTGCTCGAGGAGGTAGTCAGTCAAAATATTCATCACTTGCCGCGTCATCTTAGAAGATTCAACAGCAGCTTCTGAAGCTTCGTCGTAATCGAAGTCTTCTTCGTAAACGATAATATCTACGTCTGGCACTTCCCCAAGTTCACGTAGTTCCATTGGGGTGAACTTAACCTGAGCCGGGCCACGGCGTCCGAAAACATGCACATCGGTTACTGGAGACTGACGTAATCCCTGCTCAACATTTTCCGGAATTTCAGTAACCAAAAGATCATCTGGATGTTTAGCCAGAATCCGGGCAACGTCCAAAGCCACATTGCCGACGCCGATTACCGCTACTTCTTTCGCTTCTAGTGGCCAAGTACGCGGATAGTCCGGGTGCCCGTCATACCAATACACAAACTTCGAAGCACCGTAAACTTCTGGAAGATCAGATCCGGGAATTTCGAAAGGCCGATCCTGGTCAGCCCCTGTTGCTAAAATAATCGCATCATAGTGCTCGTGAAGCTCGGCAAAAGTAACATCTTTTCCAACTTCAACATTACCAACTAGCCGAATATCCCCGCGTTGCAAGATGTTATATAAGGCTTTAATAATCTGCGTAATTCGGGGGTGATCAGGAGCAACTCCATAACGGACAAGCCCATATGGAGCCGGGAGTTTTTCATATAAATCAATCTGTACAGCCACATCAGATTTCGACAAAATATCTGAAGCGTAAATTCCGGCAGGTCCAGCACCAATCACAGCTACTTGTAGGGGTCTTACAGTCACAGATTTCCTCTTTTCTTGATTGTCCAAAGGAAATCTTACTAGCTGATTTTTTGTTAGCAATTATGTTTTCACCCTGGGTGAGCAATTCCCCACTCAAATATCTCGGGAAACACTCAACCAGGGCGAAAAACTATTTCAGGATTTCAAACAAGTAATTTTGCAGGACTACTCAGTCCCTGGGCCAAATTCACTTGTTTTTGCATCTAATCGAATCACACCATACGTCCAACCATGACGACGATACACGGCACATGGCTGACTTGTTTCTTCATCGACGAAGAGGTAGAACGGATGACCAACCAATTCCATCTCATAGAGCGCCTGATCCACAGTCATTGGCTTTGCTTCATAAAGCTTTTGCCGGACCACAACTGGTGAATCCCCTAACTGAGACTCCACTGCTTCTCCAACCTGAGTCGGCACTGTCGAAACAGGCTCAGATTCTACTTCAGCCACTTCTGAAGTAGAGAGCAAAGCGTCAAAATTTAACTCTTCAGGTTCTTGTGCCCACTTCTTTGTGTGGCGATGATCTTTCCGGCGCTCATTTGCCCGACGCAGTTGCTCAACTAGCTTCTGTGCCGCCAGATCAAGTGCTCCGTATCGATCAGATGCAGCTGCTTCAGCACGAATCACAGGGCCCTTATCGCGAACTGTGAT
Source organism: Arcanobacterium sp. (assembly GCA_034173665.1). GTDB lineage: Bacteria > Actinomycetota > Actinomycetes > Actinomycetales > Actinomycetaceae > Arcanobacterium_A. The sequence goes on along the minus strand of JAXFDG010000199.1, from coordinate 21,578 downwards.
TTCAATCCGTTCAGAATTTTCCGCCTGAGCCGGATTGGGTTCGTGCGTTATTTCAACATCAACACGTTGTGCACGAGGGGCAAACAACTCAATCTTTGAAAGCTTTTCCGCGACATGAGCTTTAAATGCCTCAGAGATTTCGGCGTTTCGACCTTTTACTACAAATTCCATGATGACCTCCAATTTTGGTAGATCTCTATGCGGGCATCCCCGCAGGGTAAATCTATTCTACTCCAAAAAGAAAAATTTTGTGACCTGAGCCACCAATCACTTCACTCTTGGCAAATAAATTTACTTCACTCTCGGCAAATAAATTCAGCATTAAGAACTCAAATTCGAGTTCCGGCAAGAGCCAAAGCACAAAGCACCTCTCCACCAGCCTTTTCAATCGCTCTAACAGCCCCAGAAAGAGTCGCTCCGGTGGTCACAACATCATCCACCAAAATTATTTTCAGCCCTCGCAAATCAGATTTTTGCGAAACATAAATTCTCTTAGCTTTTTGTTCTCGCTGGTTCTTCCCTAAATTTTCCCTCCCCAAATTCCACCTCATCAAAAAAGTTAAAAATAAATCCGGAAATTTTCGCGATCTTTTTAAAATTAAGGATCTTTTTAAGATTTGGTGCCGAAAAGTTTTTCCACCAAAAACTTCAGCAGCCACAATAGCTAATTTTTCCGCGATTAATTGACCGTTGTGCCGACGAGAAAATTTTGATGGAGCATTCACAAAAATAATTTCGTTCTCAATAACCAGAAATTTCATCTGTTTTAAGTGCTGAATCGCAATACGCCAAATCTTCAAAAAATTTTTCTCTAATTCTGGGCAATTACTATGTTTCCAAGCCACTATTGCATCCGCACAAACTCCCTCGTATTCATGCAGTACATAGACCGGAATTAAAGGTTCAGGCTCACCCCAAGATTCATATTCAAGCTGAGGTTCAAGGTTCTCTTCTCCGTCTAATACACTCTCCGCATTAAGTTGTTCACGTTTCAGTGGATAAACAAATAAATATGGGAGTTGAAAACTGATTTCTGACCACTGTTGCAAAAATTTTGAGCTGCACTCTGAGCACAACAAACTTTCTACCATGCCACATCCAACACAAGAACGGGGGAAGATTAAATCCAGACATGCCCACATTACTTGCCGGAAAAAATCCCAGATTAATTGCTGGGAAAATTTCGCCATTTTAAGCATTCCCAAATCACCACCTTGTTTATTCACCGTTTATTCACCGTAGAATCAAACAAGATTGAATTAGTTTTCAGCAAAAAACCTGTGCTTTATCAGAGTACAAATCTAAAAAGTGGATAACTCACGAAAAGAAAAATCATCCCGGTAATGCCGGAGAGAAAATATCACTTGCAAATTTTCGCCAAATTCCCGAGCTGTAGTCATAAGCTGTTCCGTCACTATCAACTACTACGAGAGATTCCCTCCCTCGACCACCGGCAATCGAAACCACACCATCTACAGATGGAAGGGCCGTCGTCGGGCCACCGATATCGACTAGATAAACACCGCTTCCACTTGCCTGCTGCAGTCTTCCCAATACTGCAATCCGAGTCTCTCCAATCCAAACAAAATCAGAAATTTCCACAAAGCGCCCACCGAGATTCACTAATTCTGAAAAAGCTGTGGGACGCCCTTGAGCATCGCGAGTAATCGCAAAAATAGAAATCTGAATCTGACCGTCCTCTTCCGATACAACAATTGCTCGCCCACCTTCACGAGATACTCGCAATTCGCGAATAGTTGATCCGGTTAAATCAAGCTGTGGAAGTTTCACTAAATCACGACTAGTCACATTGTAAATTTGGATTTCGCCAGTGGACTCTGCTTCTCCCGTCCAAATCCAGGAGTAACGATCGATAGACGGTGCAAATAGTTTCTTTCCTTGTACAGCGGGGACAAGCTTCTGATTGGCATAGTCTAGATAGAACATCGTAGTGCCGTTATCGCCAAGTGCTGCACCAAAACTTGAACCTCCACTATAACTAGCGGCTAATCCAAATAAATCAAGCTCAGCAACATCTGCGCGATTTAATAATGGTTTTGGTTCGCCGTCACGCATAGTTGTTGGCACACCATCTTTCAGGAACGATAGCCCACTCGAAACTAGTGGGTATCCCGGTATATCCATCCGGTCATCCGGGGCGAAATTCGCACCTTCAGAAGTAATTTCCACTTCTTGCGCCAACCCGAGACTTGTTACTGTGCGGTAAATCTGCGCTTCCATCAATGCCAATGAGCTCGGTGAGAGTGCTGCAATCTCGGCCGACAAATCAATTTGTGCCACCGAATCGGTTTGTCGAACCTCAGCCTTAATTAAATCTGTTCCCTGTGGAATAGCTGAATGAACTGCTTGCAACATCCATGGTGAAGGCCCTTCAACCAGACCGCTAACCACACGTGTTAATAAACCATTTCGTGGATACCAGCGCATATCTGCAACAAAAGCTTCATTATCAGGCATCAAAAAATACAGCGGCGCAGCCGCATACAAGCTATCAAAAAGAGCGTTAGACATGGTAACACCGTCATCAAGCAAAGCAATACGCCATTGTCCGTCGGCATTACGTACTAACGAAAAATCATTAGAAATAGTTACATCTGAAGCTGAGGCACTATAAGTGCCAGAAGAATCAACTGTCGCCAAAGCTGGCACCGTAACTCGAAACGCACCCGATGGAGTTTGACTTGTGGATAGCGTTTGCGAATCAGGATAAATTCGCACAATCGATAATGGATTCCACTTTGCAGCTGCCTCAGCTGTGAGAAACTGTCGCGCCGTAGAAAAATCATCAGAAAGCCCGACCGATGAAGCTCGCAAAAAGCCTTGCACAATTTGTTCCGCAGTAGCATCTTCAGCTGGTCCTTGAGCCGAAAGAGAAACACTGCCTCGAGCTCTGTCCGGGCGTTCACTAACAAAAACTTCCCCTTCACGCGGAAGCCCCGCACAAGCACTTAATCCCAGAGCTAATGCAAGTACTAAAGCAGTTAAACGTAGCTTACGCATCTGCCTGCCCTTCAGCTTCATTTTCTCCAGTAAGCCCAAGAGTTACGTTCAAGGCGGTGTCGTCCTGGTTCGCTCCGCCTTGTACTAACCCCGCCGAATCCAGTTCAACCGCTAATTGTGAGTCCTGATTTGAATCAGCCGCAAAAGCGACAAACTCCGGTGAGTCCTCATCTTCCGCAGGCAAAACTGAGTTAGTGAAATCTGGTTCTGGAACCGATAACTCTACCGGATGTACAAATTTTGTACCCGGAATCCGTGGAACTGTTAGCAAAAATGATGCTCCTACGCCAAGTTCACCAGTTGCTTCCAAAGTTCCCCCGTGAATCAGTGCATCTTCTAGCGCAATTGTTAAACCTAAGCCAGTACCACCAGTTTTTCGCACTCGAGAAGAATCAGCTCTCCAGAAACGATCAAAAACATGCGCTGCTTGATCTGGAGATATCCCAATACCGTGATCTTCCACTAATACTGAAACAGCATCCTCACCACCAATTACGCGAACTCGAACTTCGCTTTCTTGGGCATGTTCCAAAGCATTAACAACCAAATTCCGAATAACCCGCTCAATTCTCCGGGGCTCAACTTCAGCCGTAGTATCGCCACTGGTCGTAAAATACGTTTGAACTTGATTATCGACGGCGAGCGGTTGATTAATCTCAAGCACTTGCAAGGCAATTGCAGCAAGATCTGTTGGGTCAGTTGCAAGCGTCATTGCCCCCGCGTCATAACGCGAGATCTCAAGTAAGTCTGAAAGCATCGCATCCAGATTAATAATTTGGGCCTGCAGTAACTCAGTTGAACGTTTCAAAGTTGACGGGAGTTCTTCGCGTTTATCAAAAATAAGCTGTCCAGCCATTCTAATCGTCGTCACTGGAGAACGAAGTTCATGCGAAACTGCAGAAACAAACTCAGTCTGAATTGCAGACATTCGATTCAATCTGGCAAATTGATCTTCCAAAGAGGCAGCCATGGTGTTAAATGATCGGGCAAGATGCGCTAACTCGTCGTCGCCAATAATTTCCATTCGAGTTTCAAATTCACCGTCTGCCAAAGCTTGAGCTTTCTTCGAAGCATCCTGCACTGGCCGGAAAACCATTCGCAAAATCATGTAGATTAGAGCCGCAATCATAACGATAAAAACGACAATCGCAATCAACATTACTTGCACTGTTGAGTCCAGTAATTTTTCTTGACTTTCAAGTGAATAAGCGGCGTAAAGTTCGTAGCTTCCAGCATTTGGAATCTGCAAGCTAGTGCCCATAATCAAACCCGGAGCAGTTTCGCCGGCAGAAAGTTCAACCTCAACAGATTGCCAAGTAATATCAGAAGTTCCGGCGGTGCGGGAACGCATTTCAGTAGTGAGTAAGGAACGAATCTTCGTTGCTGAAGCTGTCGAAGGTTCAAGAATTTGCGAATTAGAAAAATCGTTAGTTGGAGTCCGAAGCAAGATTGCTCCCAAAAGACCTCGGTTCGGATCATACATTGACGAAACTAATTGATTCGCTGTTTGTTGGATTTGCCCAGCAGTCGGGGTTGCGGTAGCAGAAAAATTTTCCTGAGCGGTGGCAGCGTCGCCCACAAATTGTTCCATATAACTCAAACGAGCTTGATCAAAAACAGAGTTTTTTACTTGCAGCGACAAAGCAAAGGCAAGAATTGTGGTAATTAAGATTCCGGAAATTGCGATAATGGAAATTACGCGAACGCGTAAAGAACCCCGCCAATAATCGATTAATCGATCAACCACTGCAGAGAATGCTTCGAAAACTCCCCGAGTCTCTGAAGAATTTTCAACGGGAGTCTGAGTCACTCCCGGCCCGCCCCAGCTCGGTAACCGACGCCGCGAATAGTCAAGACGACTTCAGGATTTTCTGGATCGCGCTCAACTTTTGCCCGGAGTCGTTGGATATGCACATTCACTAATCTTGTGTCTGCTGTATGGCGGTATCCCCAAACCATTTCTAAAAGTTCTTCACGAGAGAATACTTGGAATGGTTTACGAGCCAAAGTTGTTAGTAATTCAAATTCTAGTGGAGTGAGATGAAGCAGCTCCTCGCCGCGTCGTACTTCATGGGCAGTTAAATCGATACTCAAATCTGCAATCTTCAAAAATTCTGCTTCTGGTTCTTGTCGCCGTAGTCGCGCCTTTACCCGAGCTAGTAAAACAGAGTTATCAAATGGCTTAGTCACATAATCATCTGCTCCGGCTTCGAGTCCGGAAATAACATCTACTGAATCAGTCTTTGCACTCATCATAATGATTGGCACATCAGACTCTTCACGAATTAAGCGACATACTGAAACCCCGTCAAGACCCGGTAACATCACATCCAAAAGCACAAGTTCTGGATGTTCAGTACGGAAAAGCGGCATCACATTCGAACCATTTGCACAAACAGTTGCCGAATATCCCTCTGATTCAAGAAGAATCGCAACCATCTCTGAAATCGCTGGATCGTCGTCCACCACTAAAATCCGCTGACCCATAGCGCTAATGCTCCTAGCTCTTAAATTTCTAAATTTCTTGCTATTCCTTATCCTACACTGCCAAAGCGCTGGCATTACACCGGAAGGTTTCAACCCTTGGAATGATATTTCGCACGTGGAAGTAAGTTAGACTAGTTGTAATTAGCTGAAACATCTGGTTAAGGAGTTCTTATGACATTGCCACCGTTTGATCCGAATGCAGCCCAGCACGGTACAGGCGCTCAGCAACCGCTCACTCCTCCGGCACAACCAGCTACATCTTTCTCTCAACCAGGGAACTCTTATCCCCAAGCCCCTTATTCCCATACCCAAACGCCGAATACACAATATGACACTTCGGGATATGGTCAATATGGCAATTCAGATGTACGTGCAACACAACACGTTGCTGGTTGGCGCACGGTAATCCCAATGCGTCCGCTAGGAGTTGCCGATACCATTGACGCAATCATCCGCATCTTGAAATTCAATCCCCGCGCTTTGATTATTTTCCCAATGATTGTCACCTTAATAACGAGCACAATCTCCTACGGTTTATTGTTCTTGCTAGGGGAAACTTCTCTTCTTACATCAGCTTTCGGCGCAGCCTTTAGCCTTGAAGAAAATTCTGAGGCCTTCACCATTCCAGAAGGAGCGGCCGCATTAATCGGACTTTCCGTGTTTATTTTCCTTGCTTTTACAATTCTTCAAACAATAATTATTGCCGTTGCAGGTACTCGAGTTACAGTTGCCTCTGTTCGCGGCTACAAACTTAGTCTCGGACAAACTTGGTCCCTCACTAAACCAAAGCTTGGCTCGTTAGCTGCACGACTAATCGGACTGTCGTTGATTCTGATTGCAATTGTGACAGCAGCAGTACTTGTGTTAGGAATTCTTCTCGTCGCTCTTATCACACTATTTAGTGGCGGAAATTTGAGCGAATCGTTCGATAGTGGAGCCATCTTCCTTTGGATGCCCCCACTTTTGATTCTGACCTACATCATTGGTTTGGTGTTTTACGTCCGCCTAATGCTCTCTGCTAGCGCGCTCGTGGCCGAAGATATCGGGCCAATCACTGCAATCAAACGTTCCTTACATTTAACTAAAGGCTCTGTTGGCCATTTAATCGGCCTGCTAATTCTTTCTTCATTACTAGTGGGTGCTCTTACCGGCGTTCTCAGCTTTATGTTTACTGCTGCACCAATATTCTTGATGGCGGGCGAAGGAATGAACGAGACCATGATAGTGATTTTAAATTACATCACCACTTTCATGATTAGTATTATTTTCCTTCCGTTCTACACTGCTTTCACAAATGTCGTCTATGTAAATATGCGATTCAAGAGAGAAAATTTCCATCAAGCCCTGCTTCATGAGGCTGCTTCTCGTTCATGAGAGACCTCCTCAGCATGGCAAAAGAGAACGGCTGAAAGACGCACACTATGCAGCTCTCCGAACTTTTCTCCGGACGTCAAATTGATTTAATTTGGCACGAAATAATCCGCCTAAAAAATTTATCGTTTTCTTTAATTGACGACGACGCCGCGCGTGAGCTTGCGGATACAGAACTCTCAAAACTTAAGTATCATCTTCAGGAGTCAATCTTGGAGCGATTACTAAAATGGATTTTTGCACTTTTTGAACGTTGGTTCGTGACTCCTGACGGAGATATCAGCGCAACTGGAATTATCACCGCCATAGCCGCCTTAATATTTGCAATATTAACAGCTATCCTCGTAATAAGATTTGGCGCTAATTGGCGCAGAACAACAAAAAAGGCAATCAATTCAGAAAATCAAGCTACCTTGTTCGATGATAATCGTGATTCTTCTTCCCTCTTTGCAGCTGCCGAAACAGCACTTAGTTCCGGTAATCTTCAGCTTGCGCTAGTCGAAAAGTTCCGTGGCATTATCCGAAAAAGCGAAGAACTAGGATACTTACAAATTTATCCGGGAATGACTGCCTCAGAAGCTGCTCTTATTGGCAGTAAAACTCTTGGGAATCCCCTGCTCTTCACCGAATCCGCAAATTGGTTTAACAAAGTTTATTACGGATTGAAAACTCCCGATAACGAAGCCATTGCTGTTGTCAGCTCACTACAACAGCACGTCGTAAATACGCCAAAACTTGAAACGAAAAACCGAACCACAGTAACTCTTGGCGGTATTCCAGTGCAGGAGCTTCAACAATGAATGAAGCCCTATTCTTAAAAGCGAAACCGCGGAAAAAGTTCCCTGTGGCTCTTACCTTCGGGTTTATCTCCTGCATATTGTTGGCAATGTTGGCAAATGTTGTCTTTAATCGAGCCGTCGATGGGAGGTGGCTCTCCCCCACCTCCACTAGTACTAACGGTGCAGGCGCTCTAGCAGCAATTGTGCAAAACCGCGGAGTCGAGTTGCGCCATATCGATACTCAAGAAAAATTTTCACAAATATCCGAGATTATTTCGCAAGAAACATTAAAAGATACAGATTCAGCTGAAACACGAAAAGAAGCCGTAACAATTCTCGTAATTAACCCTGATTCACTTTCCGCTCCCGAAGTATCTGAACTTCTTGAAACCGGCGCGAATATTGTTTTAATAACAAAGAACTATTTTTGGAATCTTAATGATTGGGGCTTTAGCTCAGATGAGCTTTTAGTAGACAGAGAAGCCGCAGATAATTCCCCGGTGAAAGCTAATTGTGCAGACTCCCGCGCTGTATCTGCAAAAACAATCGAGCCAATAGATAAGTTATTTACATATAACTCTAGTAGTATTTCAACCTCATGCTTTACCCTAGGAAATGAAACCAGTACAGATAACTTAGCTGTGCTCCTAACGAGTAAAAAGTTCCCCCAAGTATCTGCGCTATCAACAGGAACAATTTGGGAGAATAAGAACTTACAAAAAGCTGGAAACGCTGCACTTGCCCTAAATTTCCTCGGACAAAGTAAATACCTATTTTGGATTGAAAATTATTCTTCATTTGGGAATGAAACTGAACCCTTAAGCGAATTCACTATTCCGTGGTTAAATGTTCTATTCACCTCCAGTTTATTCTGCGTTCTGTGGCTTTTACTCTATCAAGCCCGCCGGTTTGGAAAACTTGTTCCTGAACCAATGCCAGTTATTGTCCCCGCAGGTGAGGCAGATTTAGGACGGGCACAGCTCTATCGCGCAAGTCGCGATTTTCCACATTTAGCAAAAATAAAACGAGCAAACTTTATTGCAAGTTATTCCACCAAATACGGACTTACCTATCAAAGCTCATCCGAACAAATTTCTGGTGTATTTGCACAACAATCAGGAAATTCCACAACCCTGATTAACGAATTACTCTTCACCCGCACAATTCGCACCGAAAATGATCTACAAAAACTTGAAAAAGAACTACAACAGCTTCATCAACAACTACAGAAAGACTCATTATGAACGCTGAAGATTTGAATGAAACCGCCACACTAACAGCAAAATTTCACGCAATCCGCGAAGAAATTCATAAAGCCGTAGTTGGTCAAGATGAAGCCGTAAGCGCTGTTCTTATCGGGCTGCTCTGTGATGGACACGTGCTCCTTGAAGGCGTTCCCGGAACGGCAAAAACGCTTCTTGTAAAATCACTTGCTGAAGCTGTTTCCCTAGACCACAAACGAGTCCAATTCACCCCAGATTTAATGCCTGGCGATCTTACTGGATCACTGATTTATAATTCTTCCAACGCCAGCTTTAGCTTCCGCGCTGGTCCAATTTTTACCAATATTCTCCTTGCAGATGAAATAAATAGAACTCCCCCAAAGACTCAAGCTGCACTACTCGAAGCAATGGCAGAACGGCAAGTTACAGTAGACGGAGAACCTCGCACGCTTCAATCCCCTTTTATTGTTGTTGCCACCCAAAATCCAATCGAATATGAGGGAACCTATAGCTTGCCAGAAGCACAGCTCGATCGATTTTTGCTAAAAGTAACGCTCCCTCTTCCAACTCCAGAAGTAGAAGTTGAAATGCTGCGGCGTCATGCAAATCATTTTGATCCAAGAGATCTTTCAACTGCCGATATTAATGCTGCGGCGAGCAAAGAGGATATCCTCCAAGCTCGCGCACAAGTTCAACAAATCGAAGCCCATCAAATGGTCTTGAATTACATTGTGGAGATTGTGCAAGCAACACGCACATCTCCTTTCACTCAACTAGGAGTCTCTCCACGTGGCGCTACTGCACTCCTCCAAGTTTCTCGTGCATGGGCCTGGCTAAATGGCCGTTCCTACGTGCTTCCTGACGATGTAAAAGCACTTGCAATCCCCACACTTGCCCATCGAATTCAACTCCAATCAGAAGCAGAGCTTGATGGTTTAACTCGCGAACAAGTTCTCACCTCAATTCTGAACACGATCCCGGTTCCACGCTGATGTTTATCCGTTCAAGAGTAGTTCTCCTGTCACTTATCGGAGTATTAATCGGGCTGTTAACACTGAGCACTGAAGCTGTTGTCGCTGTGCAAATACTTCTGACGCTCCTATGTTTGGTAGATGTACTTCTCGCGCCAAAATCACAGTTCTTAGCAATAACTCGGAATGCAGCCTCTACTGCGAAAACCAATGAACTATTCACTGCTGAACTAATCCTCACGAATTGGGCAAAAACAAAAGTTACTGGTGCACTACGAGAGCTTTGGCCGCCGTCAGCAAAAGCTACTGATACCATTCATGAATTTTCTTTATCTGTGCAAGAATCAGCAAATTTCATCACGACGCTCAACCCACAACGTCGTGGAACTATTCGTGCAGAAGCAGTAAGCGTTCGCACCTACGGCCCACTCGGATTAGCCGGACGGCAAAGCACCCATCCAGTAGATTGGGCGCTACGCGTATTACCACCATTCACTTCCCGAAAACATCTTCCTTCCAGAATTCAGCGTCTACGCGAATTAGAAGGACGCGCACTATTACTGGTACGTGGTCAAGGAACAGAATTTGATTCATTACGCGAATATGCCGCAGGGGATGATGTGCGCGCAATTGATTGGCGTTCTTCAGCCAGATTGGGAGAAACACTCGTTCGCACTTGGCGCCCAGAAAGAGATCGAAAAGTTGTTATTATTCTTGACTCTGGACGCGCTGGCGCACTACGTTTCAGCGAGTTCCCCGCCTTTGACACATACTTAGAATCCGCATTTCTCACTGCAGCTCTCGCCCAACGTGCTGGAGACCAAGTAGATATATTTGCACTAGATGCGCAAATTCGCGGGCGAATCAATCAAGGTCGTGGCGAACATTTAATTCATCGGATTGCGCAGAAAATGGCTGATGTAGAACCGGTTCTCGCATTCACCGATTGGCAACTTGCACAAGCAGAAATAGAAAAATCAGCAAAACAAGCCTCGCTTGTAGTTTTATTAACTGCTTTTGGCGTCGGCACGATTAGTGATGGTCTATTACAAACTCTTCCCGCATTAACTCGCAAACGGCAAGTATTAGTCGCCGCAATAGACGAACCAAGACTTGAGAATTTAGGCTCAGAAAACAATCCACAATCTGAGTTGTATCTTCACTCCGCACAAGAAAGAGCAAGACTCGAAAAGAACGCTATTGCAAAAACCGTTCGAAGACTTGGCGCTCATCTAGTTACTGCTGATTCGGAAAATCTCCCAGCAGCCGTGGCCGATACTTATCTTGAACTAAAAGCCCGCGGAAAACTTTAAGCTCTTAAATCATCAAGCGTATGCGACTGTCCACCCGATCTCCGGGTTAACTTCAGAAATCTCTTGCGCTTGTTTCAGCGCACGCCGTCCGCAATAAATAATCCAGAACCAAAACGCTAAAAAGACAAAAGAACCAATTAAAATTTTCACCCACCAGTCAAGACTAGAAGGAGTAACAAACCCTTCCACAAGACCAGCGGCAAATAATGCAATGACTAACGCAATGGTTACCATTACCGTATATTTTCCTTCGCGCGCAAGGGCCTCAATTCGCGGATAATTTCGCGGGCGAACCCATGCCCAAAAAAGTTTAAACGCAGCCGCCCCAGCGATAAATACTGCGCATAATTCTAGTTGCCCATGTGGCAAAATCAGCTGGAAAAAAACGTCAAGCATATCGCGAGATTCAAGAACTGCCCCTGCTTGCCCCACAGCTAAAGAATTACTCCAGAGCATATAGAGCGGGAAAACACCAGTAATTCCACCTGCAATAGTCGTTACTGCAATCCAGGCATTATTAGTCCAAACCATTGCGGCAAAATCAGAGTTACTATATTCGCTGTAATAGGCTTCGAAAGCAACTCGTGCATAATAATCAAGTTGTTCTTCTGACCCAAGTTGTTCCAATAAAGCTGGATTCAACATCACCGTAAAAAGCACTCCGAAGAAAATTGCGATGCATGCAAGACTTACTACCAGCACCCACCAACGAATCCGATAGACCGAAAGCGGTAAAGTAATCACGAAAAAATCGCGGATTGCGCGAAATGCATTTATCGAGTTACTAGTAATTCGAGAACGTGTTCGTCCAAGTAATGCCGATAACCGCAACACAATCTCTGGATCGGGAATATTTGTGCGCACATACGCTAAATCTCCAGCCGCACTTTGGTACAGGCGATATAGTTCATCACTCTCTGCACCATTAAGCTGACGCTGGCGAGTCAATTTTTCCAGACGCTCCCATTGCTCTTTTCGAGCGTTTGCAAATGCAAGTGAATCCACTCTTCTACTCTGCCATATTTTCAGAAAAATGAGAATCACCCTTTAAAGTTAGGCTCAGCTATCATTGAGTTATGCCCAGCCAGAATCTCTCTCCGCAGATGGACTCACACATAATTAGTGATGATTGCTCGCATGAGTTCAGCGACAACAACTTAATGAGCAATAGCGCTCTGAAATCCTCCACAAGAAACCGCGACGGCGCCCAGCAATTACGCGACCAAGGATATTTTGGGGAAGAAATCGTTACTGGCGAAGGAGTGGCTCTCGAACTCCCCTCTGCCACAGCATTGAGCCGGATTATCTCTGGAGCAATCGACTGGATATTGTATGTCTTACTAGCAATCGGAATAATTATTAGCTTTGTAAATAATCTATCCGTTAATCCAGCAACATTTAATACCCTGATGATTGTCACGCTCGCAATCTTTTTTTGGATTCTCCCAGCATTAATTACCACCCTCACCCGCGGAGCTTCACTTGGAAAATATCTCCTACGCTGCCGCGTAGTAAGAGTAGACGGCGGGGCCATCAGCTTTCGGCAATCTTTCATTCGCGCCACTATTGGTCTTGGCGAAATTTTAATGAGTCTTGGAGCGGTTGCCTGCTTCGCTGTGTTCTCAACCAAAAAAGCTCAACGCTTTGGTGATATGTTTGCTGGGACGTATGTGGTTAGATGGCCCAAAGGAAAACTCAGCGAACCTAATATTGTAATTGCTCCGACGCTCTTAGCTTGGGCTTCTTTAGCACAGGTCAGAGATTTACCCGCTGGTTTGCATTTAAATATCATGAATCACTTCCGCACAGCGCAAAAACTCAGCCCAAATGTTCGAGAGGCACAAGCAAAAACCCTCGCCGCAGCTGCTGAAAACTACGTTCATCCGGCTCCACCTTGGGGAACTCCGGCAGAAGAATTCCTCTCAGCAGTAGTCTCACTTCGATATAAAATCGAACGTAAGAATGGTGAGCGTATTGCTTCACAACGAGAAAAACTTAATTCTCAAATTGCTGATATTCCATTCTCAATATCTTGATTATCGATATTCAGAGATTGTGTTATTGAGAGAGATTACGCTATCGACGTTTAAAGAGTGCATCATCGATATTTCGAAATTTCGCTATCGAGAGAGATTTCTAACCAGGATTTCCTTCCTGATTCAGATATCCTCGCCGTCGGAGCCACCCTCTTCTCCACCATCAATTACCGTCATTCTTGGACGCAGTGGCATCTTTAACCCTGAAACTTCACGATTCCCCGGCTGGGTTTGAATATCGGTAGCAGGCCGTTGCACTCTTCGCTCTGCTGGCTGCGGTGCCGGCACTTCACGCTGCGAAGCTTCGCGAATCGCATCAGCTAAAGCAGTTAAATCATCAGTACTTGGTTCAACTTCCACAAAGTCAGTAATTAATCGAACGAGTTCCCAGCCAGTTGGAACCGTCACTGTTAAAGCGTGTTCCGCACATAAATCAAATGTTCCCGGCTGTGGAAAAGGTGCTAATGGTCCAACAACTGCTGTTGCTTGCGCATAGCTGTAGGTCATTGTCGAAACTGCCGACTGCTTACATTGTGGACGCACGCATTTTCGAATTCCCGCCATTGCACCTCCATTTCGATGACTAGAAGTAATATTATTTGACACTCTGGCTACTCTCCCAGACGCTGTCACTACTACAGGATACACTTAGGGCGTGCCTGACTTGATAATTCCACGCTCAAACCGTTCTCGACATCGAGATCGGCACGGACGCGGCCTCCGTGGTCCGATGTTTTCCCCAGGAATCCCAGCTTGGAAAACTCGTGCCGAGCAATTTGACGATGCCGTTGCCAGAGAAATAACTACTTATCAGAAATATCTTGGCTCGAAACTAGCACGTTTTGATTTTGCCGTAATGGATGTTCCACAGCACGACCCTGCACCTTGGGAAGACGGCGTCCCACTTGGAAGATTTCTCCCTTTTGAACGCCCGGCAAAAATTCATGGGCGGATTCTTTTTTATCGCATGCCAATTATCGAAGCTGCCGGGAAAGAACCACATCCAGGTCTTTTTTTACATCAAGTAGTCACTGAACAAATTGCTCTTGCGCTCGGTGTAGATCCAGAAGAAATTGATTATCTCTCACTAAGATAGTTTTCTTAATTCTTTATATCTAACTGATAACTACCACTTTGCGTAATATTTTCAATTACTGGAACCCATTCAATGAGTTTTCCGTCAGTCTGCTCTACAGAAACTCGTACTCCTGCTGAGACTGGAGTTTCACTTTGCACTTGCACGAAAGTTGTTCCTTCAGGAAGGTTTTTTGCTGCGGTTCCGTTTACAGCAAGCTCAGCTGTTTCGATTACTTCACCTTTAGCGTTGTATGCAGTCCATATCATCGTAGTGGCTTGCTCACTACCTACAACCAGCTGCCCTACCCCAGCGTTATAAGCAGCTCCTCCCGCAAGAAGTGGTTCACGAGCACTAATCCAAGTAAAATCACGCCCTGCAGCTCCAGCATCAAAGCTCAATTGAACCCCCGTAGCTACCGGAGCATCTGCAGTAACTTTCACGGTATAACTACCGGCAGAAACGCCGTCGAGGCTTAAATCCAGGACTGAATTTGCTGGAATTGCAGTATTCTCTGCTCCTGATAGTGGCGTAATCTTTCCATCTCGACCAATAAGATCAACCCGGGCAATACGTAAATCTGGATGTGGATTTACAATGCGCAAGCTTGCTGTCAGACGAGAATCAGTCAGCCACGAGTCTGGTAATGTTTCTGGATCAAGGGTAATCACACTGTCATCTTGCGGTGCCGGATCTAGAACAACTCCTGGAATGTAAGTGGTTAATCCGCTATCTGCGGGCTTTACAAAAGTCACACCGCGAGGTGTAAATCCTTCAAGTTTATTGCTGAATACTGTTGCCCCAAATTTTCCGGTCGTCGAACTAAGATGCAGCGAAATAGTTTGATTTGCTGGAAGAAGTCCATCAAGGGCGAGTTCTTTTATTTCTCCGGCAGCCAAATTAATATTTTCAGAGACTCCAAGTAAGTGCTCTCCAGAACTGGTATAAGCCTTAATCATCACAGTTACCGGGTTATCCGCTGGATTTGCTAGACGCAATTGATTTGCGCTACCAACAGCTGTGTCTGCAGCGATGAGCCAGGCAGAAGTACCAACCCAATCGCAATTATTAATTGCTACGCCTCGTAAATCACCGGCATTCGCTTGATGATAAGAGGCTCCAAGAATACCTGCTTCTAAATCATCAATCCCCTCAACCCGAGCAGTTGCCTGAAGGCTCACCCCGGCAAGAGAACTTTTGAAGAATTTATCGCTCGGCAAAAGAACCGATGCGAGTTTCTCGGCTTTTATAGTCCCATTAGCTGCAGGTGTTTGCCACAGGATTTCTCCTGTTTCAAAAGTTGAAGCACCCGTTACGAGTAAGGCTGCAAGCCCTGTTAGTTCCTCGTTCAAATCGGTAACATTCGTATTTCCAGATACTAAGCGTGCTGCCCCACCACTACAAGTTAAACCCAATAATCCCCCAGTAGCTCTCACCGGAGTATTAGCTTCTTGGGAAGGCTTCGGCGTCGGTGCAAGATAAATTCCTGCTCCTGTTGCAGCTGCTAAAACGAACACGCCGAAACCGCTAATGACCTGTTTAAAGTTCATTCTCGTCCATCCTTTCGCGGACGTATCGGCAGTGCCACGAGAATCGCAATTGCCCCGATTAAGAATTGCAAAGATCTTAGGATTTGATGCCAAGAATCTTGGTACCAAATATTAATCTCGGCATTCTCAGTTGCCGGTAAAATCCATTGATTCTGGAGCAAATCCGGACTCGTAGGAGAAATATTTTGTGGTAATGGCACCCGCTTTAAGGATTCTCCATTAACTGTTGCTTGCCACCCAGAATTGTGGCTTTCCGCGAGTCTTAAAATTGATTCCTCAGGAATATTAATTTTTGTTTCTACTTTGTACGTATCTGATTCTAAAATCTGAACCGCGTTCGAGGAAGTAATAAAACTAGCTCTTGCTGTTTGATCTACAGAGTTTGGAAGAACTCGCCAAAAAATTCCAGAATCATTTTCAGTAACATATTCAAACCCTGGTGTGGAATGAAGAGTTGAAATAAGCTCTGCTCGGAATTCCGTTTCAGCTCCTTGCTTTACTGGCGGAACAAGAACCACAGAAATAGCTTGTTCGGAAAGTGTTTGCGCACTATTCGTTGAGCCTGCCAATAACTCTGCTACTGTTGCCGCGAAAGCCGGATTAATTGCATCGGGACGAATAATATTTTCCAGCATTCGAGATTCATGTAATGCTAATCCTGCAGATCGCCAAATTTGTGCCTGCACACCACGTTCTTCAGGATTAATCCAAAGCACTCGAGATTTCTTTGCAGAATTCATATTAGTTTCTGCAATTGCTGGAATTGGTTGTGTGAGGGCAGAGCTAAGCTGTGCTTCTGAAACTAGATAGCGCTGGTATTGCCAGGTCGTAAATAATGCAAGCACCGAAATTGGAACTAGTAGTAAAGATATGAATCCAACTAGATGCGCAATTCCTAAAGACCGCTTCCGTAGTGTGGTTCGCAAATTCGCAGAACCTGCTGCCAACACAAGCACAATTCCCAGCCAAAAAATAGTTAATCCAATTCCAGGCCAAGATTGTTGCGCCAAATACGATTCACCAGTCCAGTACCAATTACCGGAAGTATATAGTGCCGCAACGCCAAGAGCAGCACCAAAGAGAGCAAGTAGCCAAGCTCCACGCACTAGTCCAGAATAGTTGTTACGCAGTAATGCAAATAAAGCAACGAGGACTATCCCTCCACAAGCACAAGTAAAAATTAATTGTGCTCCAGACCAAGCATCCGCAAAATTTGTGAATCCCCAAATTAAGTCGCGCGGCCTGATTTGGGTGCTTTGAGTTACCAGCTCAGCTCCTGGCTGAGCAAAGAGATAAGACTGCCACAGCTGGACATTGGTGCCAAAAGTCTTCCAAGCTTCACGTAAATTTGGCGCGTATGTGGTTAATGCTGGAACCGCTAACCAAATCCACGCAATATGCCGCTTCTGCGAAAACGACAAAACAAGACTTAGCAAAAGCCCTAATAATAACCATAAAGGTGAAAGCGCAGAAATAATTGCCAGAAGAATAGCAGCCAAGCCAAGTTGCCCGGCTCGATTTCGGAAAGCTCCGATAAGCGCCCAAACAAACCACGGAAGCACTGCATGCAAAAGAACTGGCGCAAAATATCCAAGTTGCAAACCAGTCAAAAAATGCGGGGCAGCTAACCAAAGCAAAGAAAGAGTTACTCGCACCTGCCAAGACTTCGTAATCCGACCAATTAAGAAGTACGTTCCAAGAGCTGCAATAAGCGGGGAAAGATAAACCCCGATAGTGACGATTTGCCCTAAATTCAATCCGAATACTGCTCCGATAGCAAGAATTGGAAGAGCGAGTACCCAGAGCGGATCAATCACCCCAGAACTTCCACTCCCACTAGCGAACCAAGAATTCCAAGTTGCGCGCCAAATATCAAAGAAATTAGCTTGATCTGCAGCTAGGTTTCCACCAACTAATACTCCGTTGGTAAAAACAGGTAAAAACATTACTAGCGTATAAAGCACAGCTAGGATTGCCACTGCGAGAGCTCCCCGCCGGGTTACACGTTGTAAATCAGCCTGTGCTTGTGCTTCCAGTGGCCCCGGTAAATCAGCTAAACGCGCAGCTTCTTTTGCCGCTTTTCGATTTTCTCGTTTTGCTTGTCGAATCTTTCCTGAATTTGATTCAAGTTGCCGCAAAGCAGCTTCGGCAGGAGTATTAATCCGTTGTGACTTTCGCCGCTGCAGAACCCCTGAAAGCATCTTCGTGGTTTCAACTCCGGCCAGCAACTCTGCTTTCGCCCGTAGGGGATCACGCAAAATCAGCCGCATCACAGCACGGAAAGGTGAAATGAGAATATAGCCAATCCACGCGACCAAGATCAATGGAGCCGGAATTGCAATCAAACTATTTCTGATTTGCGCAATACGCCGTGCCGCGAAGGACTTCGCTAGAGATTCTCCTTGCCCCAATCCCAATTGAGCATGGTGAATTATCGCTTCTGGAACAATAACTACGCGGTAACCAGCGGAACGAATCCGACGAGAAAGTTCTAACCCTTCGCCGAAATTACGGAAATTTTCATCAAAGCCGCCGACTTCTTTAAGCACATCTGGACGAATCAACATCCCGGCAGTTCCCAAACCAAGCACATCTTCACGATTATCGTATTGCCCTTGGTCTCGCTCTCCCGGATAAAACTCTGGCACACGACGCGCACTTCGGGTGGCATTAATCCCCATGCTTACTAAGTCATAGGAGCCATCTTCATTTGCATCCCAAGCCACTTGTTTTGGCCCCAGACAAGCAATTTGTTCGGAACTTTCCCCGACTTTCAATAAATTATCAAGCGCAGTTAGCTGTGGCGATGAATCTGCATGAAGTAGCCAGAACCACCGTGGAAGTTCCGAACCTTGAAACCCTGAGCTTTCTGCGGAAATAGAACTTTCTACAGTTGCCGTAAAATCCCTTAACAGTGCATTTACTAGCTGCGGGAATCCTGTTCCTGCGGCTGCAGCAATCCCAATCGCTTGCAGCTCAATATCTGTGAATAATTGGAAGTCGATTCCGGAAGTCCACTTTAAACGTGATACGAGTGTGTGCAAATCATCAGTAACTCTGGCAGAAACTACCAACACTTGCTGCGGCTTATAAGTTTGACCTGCTAAAGCTTCAAGAGTTGAGGCTAAATATTCAATAGGTTCATTCTGAGCAAGCACAATCGCGGTTACCGCATCGCGCATAACCGCATGACGCTCAGCTAAACCGCCCATTCTTGAACCTTATCGACGCGAAGCGCGCGCGAGCTTCCGTTCACGCGAAATACGCTTCCGGTCGTTATCTGAAGTTCCACCCCAGATACCGTGCCGAATATCATTAGTAATCGCATATTCAAGGCACTCTGAACGAACTGAACAACCTTCACAAATTGAGGTTGCAGGAGCTGTAGACCCACCCTTCTCCGGGTAGAAAATATCAGGATCAGTTTGCGCGCAAAGCGCATCTTCCATCCAAGCTAAATCATCAGCAGTGGTCGTTCCGTATCCGAGATTAAAAATCCCTTGCATCAACTGCTGCGCTTTAAAAGTATCAGCTTCGGAGTTTTGGCCTTGGGAAGCGGCGTCAGCCAAATCAGCCAAGCGGAATGCTGGCTGTGCACTTTCTTGCCACATACTGTACCTCTCCTGTGAAAGAATTAATTACTAAGTAAATTACACGCGTGTAACCCCCAATAGTCAAGCCGATACGGTAAATTACATTTTTTATGACTAATTTAAATTCAGCTTGCAATTCCGCCGATTTTTTGAATCAAAAACAGCTTCCGACTAGCGGCATTGAAAGCGAGTTCACAGCACCCTCACAAGCTACTAATTTAAAAGTGCTTCCACTAAGTAGCTTTATTGAAAAACTTGCAGCTCAGGGCACAAATCCAGCTTTAACTTGGTATGGAACTACCCCCTCGCAGCAACCAGAACGAATTGAGTTATCTGGCAAAGTTTGCCTTAATCACCTGGCAAAAATATCTAATTATCTCCACTTTGAATTTTCAACAGCTGGAAATCCTCTCAAAACTGATGCCCCTGTAGCCAAAGCTAAAATCTTGTTCGACCTTCCCCCAAGCTGGAAATCGATTCTTTGGCTTATCGCAAGCCTTGGAACAGATGTAGAACCCTGCTTTCCCGATCCTGACGCGGAAGCTGAAGCTCTATTTTCAGAATTCAACTTGAGTTGGGGAGACGCTATCCTCACTAATCGTCCTGAGCGTTGGCAAGAAATTTGCGATGAAAACGGAACAACATTACTAGCGTTAAACCTCGCTAGCCTAGCTTTATCTTGGGGATCAAGCCTGTCTCCAGAAATAATCGACGCCGCCGCCGAAGTTCTAAGTCAGCCCGATACATTTATGTTCGATTTTGGAACAACAACAAAGATTTTTGCGTCCCCGGCAACCGTCGAGACTGCAGCAGGAGATGAAAAACTTCAGCTGCATTCAAAGTCCGCGCAAGGCATTTATGCTCCTTCGCAATCTGCCTATTTAGTGAGCGGACTCGAATCAACGGTAATAAGTTTCGTCACCACGGCAGAAAATAACTGCCTACCCGCAATCTTAATTAGCGCCGAACGCAAACCAGATTTAAAGCAGATTATTTCGCAAGAAAATCGCAGTTCATAACAGCTAGACCCTCTCGAGTTTTTAACTAGTTCACGCTAATTATTCTCGAGTTTCTTAGTCAGCTCTTTTCGATCACTCCTAAAAGCCGCTCCGAGAACACCTCAGAGTAATTCATGATGACTCAGCGTCACTATTACCCTAGGCATAATAATAAATGTGATTCTCCTGAAACAGATGTTACAAATGTTAAAGATGTGCAAGAATGTATATTGCTGTTACTTATATTAGAGGAGAATTATGTTCAACAAAGTCAGTGCCAGCGCTATCTCACTCGCACTTACACTTGGTGTGTTCACTTTTCATCCAAGCTCACAAAAACTTGAACTCTCCCCTGCACACAACAGCCCGGGCACTCTCTTAATTGACGTATTTGCTGCGCCTGCAATAACAGCTGTCGAAACAACCGATGGCGTAAATAAAAGCTCTGATTTCACAGCTGAAAACGCCAACTTGCAAAAAGCTAGCCCGCAGCTCAAAACTCTTCTCAACAATCACGAAGCAATGTCTGCCGAGACTACTGAGAACAAAACAGTAGAAAATCAGAGCACTGGAGAAACTCCAAACACAGAATCGGAAACCGAAATCCCGACTGTAGCCGAAGAAGGAATTACCACCCAAAGTACCGGCTATGAGTTACAAACTGCACCGATGGAATTAGCATCAGAATTCCAAGTAGTTGGGGCAACTTGGACCGGCGCCACTCCAGAACGCATTGACGTGCGCACTAGTATTAATGGAATCTGGGGCGATTGGTATGCACTAGAAATTAATGACTCTGAACCAGGGCAAAAAAACGGCACTGAACCGTATATTGCCGCTGGCAGTGACGGCGTGCAGCTGCGCGCAATTGGAACTACACTTCCTACATCTTTCGACTTAGCGCTTTTAACTGGAACATCTAGCAACTCTGAAGTAGCTGTTGAACCGACCCTAGCCAAAGAACTTCCAACTCCAGAATCTCACTCTGAAGCTGCGCTGAATGAAGCAGAAGCAACCACAACTAACGGAAAAAATATAAGTTGGCTTGATTCTCTTCAGAGCAATGACTCTCTTCACGGAAACAGTCCTTTCCCGACCGACGGCGAGCGCGGAAAATCCCAGTCGGAGATTTCAGGTACAAAATGGGTACTCCCTGAAAGC
>JAXFDG010000198.1:0-15647 GCA_034173665.1 Arcanobacterium sp. | reverse complement strand
TGATTATTCCGCAGGATGTGCAAGATGCGCTTGGTTTACCAAAGTCGCAAGTTCCGGTATTGCATTCAGAGGCGGGACTTTTCGCTTTAACTGCAGCTGATTTACGAGATATTTGGCAGTGGCAACCGGTGAAGTACAAAGGTGAATTAACTGGCGGATATAAATATTTGCGTTCAGCATGGACGAAACCGAATAAAAATGGTGAGAATGAAGCGGCGAAGAATACTGTGCGGATGCTTGAACAGTTGCAGATGGCAAAGGAGCAAGAGCTTTGGCGAAAGCTTGTGGCGCTCAATATTCGCCATGTTGGTCCAGTTGCGGCAAAGGCTTTAGCGAAGAAATTTGGCTCGCTTGCGGCGATGAGGGATGCTGGAGAAGAAGCTCTTTCACAAGTTGAGGGTGTAGGGCAAATTATTGCGCAATCTTTCCTTGATTGGTTTACCGTTGATTGGCATCAAGAGATTGTTCAGAATTGGGAATTAGCGGGCGTTAGTTTTGCTGATACCACAGAGTCAGACGGAGAAGAAAAACCGCAGACACTTGTCGGGTACGTTATTGTTGCTACCGGAAAACTGGAAAACTTTACGCGGGATTCCGTAAAGGAAGCAATTGAAGCTCATGGTGGGAAGGCGTCGTCGTCTGTTTCTGCAAAATCAATTCTGGTCGCCGGAGAGAAAGCCGGATCAAAATTAAGAAAAGCCCAGGAGCTCGGGATTCCAGTACTTTCAGAGGAACAATTTATTGAGTTTCTTGAGACGGGGGAACTCCCAAATTCTTGATACAGGTAAACTCCTAATATCTTGAAATTGACGAACTCTTAAAATAATTTTCTTGGCCCCCTTACCTTAAGGGGGGGCTGCAGCAACTCAACGCGGCAACGCAGCAACTCGGTGAAGGCGCGGGCCAGATTTCCCAGGGTGTGGATCAGCTCGTCGGTATGGCAAACCGTGCCTCGCTGGCACAAGAGCAGCTCACCGTGCCGCTGATCAACCTCACCGCGCAACTGCGCTCCACCGGCATCCCCGTAGCCATTGAGTTGGCCAACATGGCCGACCAACTGGTCAACCAAATCCACACCCAGGGCCTGGGGCAGGGCAGCGAACTCATGACCCAACTGGGCAAACTCAGCGACGGCACCGGCCAATTGGCCTACCAATTGAGCAACCCCATCTCGGACTACCGTGACGGCATGCAGCAGGCCACCGACGGCGCCGCACAGCTTTCCGCAGGCCTTCAGCAGCTTTCCGACGGCTCTGGCGCGCTCGTGGTAGGCACTAGGCAACTCGCCGACGCCACAAGCCAGCTCTCAGCAGGTTCCCAGCAGCTCACGGTCGGCGCGGCGCAACTCAGCTCCGGTTTGGTGCATCTCGACGAAGGCTCGGGGGAGCTCGCGCTCAAGCTCAACCAAAGCCGCAGACCAGGTGCCCAACTTTCCCGAAAACACACTGGATGAAGCCGCCAGAAACATGGCTGCTCCCGTGTCCTTGAACTACGCCAAAGACACGATGCCCCTGTTTGGCTTTGGCCTTTCGCCAATGTTCATCTCACTGGGCCTGTTCATGGGTGCCACGGTGACGTTCATGGTGCTGCGTCCTTTGCAGCAGCGCGTAATTGATGCTGGAGCCTCGCCATTTCGGGCCGTGGTTGCGTCGTACTTGCCCGCGGCACTCATTGGCATCGCACAAGCAACCGTGATGGTGCTGGTGCAGCGCTTCGGTATTGGTTTGGAGGCGTACAACGAGGTGGGAGCGTGGCTCGCGATGTGTCTGGCCTCCATTACCTTCACGAGCATCACCCAGATGTTCAATTCAGTATTTGGTACCACCGTGGGCAGGGTGCTGTGTATCGCGTTTATGTCTTTGCAAATTGTTTCCTCTGGCGGTCTCTACCCACCGGAGACGCAGCCCGCGCCGCTGCGCTGGTTCCACACCTACGACCCCATGACCTACACAGTGAACCTGTTGCGCCAGGTGCTCTACAACACGGATACCGTGCTTGATCCGCGCGGCCAGCAGGCCATCTTGATCCTTGTGGGAATCACCGTGCTGTGCCTGAGCATTTCCACCTTGGCGGGGCGCCGTGAACGCCAGATGAAATTCAAGGACCTGCACCCGGTGGTGTCCGTGTAGGGCCAGCAGTTGGGGAGAGAACGGGCGGGTCCAGCCCCCGCCAGGGGTGCGGTGGGGCAAGGTACTTATTCTGTCGCGCGTGGAGGGATTCTCAAACTTGCACATCAAGTCCATAATGTGAAAGTTTCTGGCTCTTTGGCTGCAGCGTCCCCTCCACCGAGCGGTGACGAATTGTGGACAAAACCACAGATAAGGCAGGTAAAACTCTTCATGCCTAGGGGAAACCCATTTTTTTGTTAGGCAAATTAACAAGGTTAAGCAACGGCTTTCAAGACCTCTACCTGTAGTTATCTTGTTGGCCTTTGTGTTAAGGCGAGGTTAGAATCGGAGGGTGAAAACTAGCTGGCGCGTCTTTGTCCGTGATGTTAAACGTATTTTGGCGGTGCCTAAGGCATTCATCATTGTCATTGGCATCCTCATCACCCCTGCGTTATACGCATGGCTGAATATCGCTGCGTTTTGGGATCCCTACAACAACACCGAAGCGATTCCGATCGCGGTGGTCAACGAAGATAAGGGGGCCACCTCCGATCTCACCGGTGAGATTAAGGTAGGGGACCAAATAGTTGATCAATTGCGGCAGAATGACCAGCTAGGGTGGGAATTCCTCTCAGCCGACGAGGCTGATGAAAAGATCCATCGGGGCGAGGTGTACGCCTCCTTTGTCATCCCCGAAGAGTTCAGCCAGCAGCTCGTGGACATCTTCAGTGGCAGCCGCGCCCAGCCGACCATCGAATACTCCGTCAATGAGAAAAAGGGTGCCATCGCGCCGAAGATTACCGACGCGGGATCCAACTCCCTTGACATTAAGATCACCTCCGCCTTCCGCGAGCAGCTCGGCAAGGCGGTGTCGGAGACCCTGCGGGATCGTGGCGTTGACTTTTCTTCGAGCATCCAAGACACGCAATCGACAACGACCCAGACATTGCAAGACTTGGAAGCCCAGCTTGGCACCACACGGGACAACGTGCAAGATATCGCCAAACAACTCGCCTACTCCGGCCAGACCGCAAGCGACGTCAAGGGCATGCTGGCGGCGGCCGACCCGGCGCTGGGAGATGTCGCCGCCTCCTTGACCAACATTCAGACCATCTTGGATACCGTCATCACCGACGCGCAGGTTTTTGCACAGTCCACCGGTGATGCCAGCGCGAAGGCACAAGAAGCACTGGGCATGTCCACCGCCAATGCCCGAAGTGCGCTCACCTCCACCTCGGCGATGCTGGGCGAGGTGGGCACGCAAATCCAAGGCGGTACGGACAGGTTCAGCCAGGGCATTACCGCCGCCGAGAATTCTCTGACCGCCGCCGAGGCGGCGTTGGGTGCTGTTTCGCAGCCTTTGGCCGGCGATGCCCTCGCGGGGGTTCACACCCAGCTCGATCAAGCCCAGGCGGTGGTGGATCAGCTCAATCAGGTAGCCTCCACGGCCACTGAGACCTCTCGGCAATTAGACGCCCTCGGCAACGACTTCGCGACATTGATCGACGGGGCCCAAGACAGCAGCGGTGCGCTGCGATCGACTTCCAATGAGGCGGTCAATTCGCTGACTACACGGGTGACCGCCCTGTCCGCGCGCGCCGGCCTGCTGGCCGGTCAGGCAGCGCAGGCGCAAAGCTCCTTGGGGCAGATCACCACCTTGGTCGATGGCTTGGAAGACCAGCTGCAGTCCACGCAGGACATCCTGGTGGCAAGCGACGGCAACCTGGCCGATCTCCAGGACTTCGCCCGCAATTCCGAGGCCGATGTCGCAGCGCTTGCGGCCGCGCTGCAGTCGGGTACGCTGCAGACCGTCACCGGACTCGATGCCGACAACATCGGAACCTACCTGGCTTCACCAGTGGAATTTGAAAAGCAAGCGCTGTTCCCGGTTGCTTCCTATGGTTCTGCGATGTCGCCGATGTTCATCAACCTCTCGCTGTGGATCGGCACCTTCATCCTGATCATCATCTTCCGCGTGGAGGTGGACAAGGAAGGCTTCCGCGCGTTGGCCCTGCGGCACGCCTACTTCGGCCGCTTCCTGCTGCTCAGCGTCCTCGCGATCGCGCAGGCAATCATCGTCAGCGTAGGTACCTTGCTCATCGGCGTGCAGACCGTCAACGCCTTCGCCTTCGTTGCAACGGCAGTCGTGATTGGCCTTAGCTATTTCGCCATTATCTATGCACTCGCGGCAGCTTTCGGCCACGTAGGCCGGGCCATAGCTGTGGTGTTGGTGGTGCTGCAGATTCCCGGCGCATCCGGGCTCTACCCGATTGAGTTGATGCCGGGATTCTTCCGTGCCATTTACCCGGTCTTGCCGTTCTCCTACAGCATCAAGGCCATGCGAGAGACCGTGGGTGGCTTCTATGGCAACCAATATCTGCACTACATGGCGATCGTGTGCGCGATGGGGCTCATCGCACTGATCGTCGGCCTCATCCTGCGCCGACAATTGGGCTATTTCACGCGCCTATTCAACGACGAGCTCGCGCGCACCGAACTGGTCATCAATGAAAACGTGGAGATCCTCGGCTCCGGCTATAGGCTCAGTCACATCATTGCGCTTCTGTCTAACCGAGGCGAATTCTCCCGCGAACTGACCCGCAGGCGCGAGAAGTTCGATGCGTCTTATCCGATGCTGGTGCGCGTGCTGACCATAATCGGCCTAGCCGGGCTGTTCGTGCTGGGGATTTTGTCGCGGGCGACGTCGATTAGCAAGCCGGGTCTTTTGGCGGTGGCCACCCTGTGGGGCCTGATCATCGTCGGCGCGCTGGTGACCACGGAAAGCTTGAAGCGGTCCCTGCGGCATGCAAGTGAGCTCGAGGCACTAAGCGAGGATAATCTCGTCGCAGCGCTCAGGCAACACCGCGCCATCCATAGTGCAACCACCGACGAGCTGGACCCGGAGGCGCAGCCGGCCGAGAAGGTGCTCGCAACCGGTGCCACTGAAGCTACCGATACGAACGATAAGACCGAGACCACTGAATTCCCGGCACAGGAAGGAGGAAAATAATGAACGCGACCCGATTTATCATCCGTGATGATGCCCGCCAAATCCGCGGCAACGTCATGATGGGGATCTTTATGAGCGTGCTCGTTGCCCTCCCGCTGCTGTTTACGTGGTTTAACGTGCTGGCTGGTTGGGATCCCTTCGGCAACTCCGATCGACTCAAGATAGCGGTGGCCAACACCGACGAGGGGTACCAAACCGACGTGCTCAACCTCAAGGTCAACGTCGGCGACCAGGTTCTCTCGCAGCTTCGCGGAAACAAGAGCCTGGATTGGATCATCACCGACGAGGACACCGCGCTCGAGGGAACGCGCTCGGGCGACTACTACGCCGCCATCGTGCTTCCGGAGAACTTCAGCACCTCGATGTTTACCTTCTACGCTGGTGGCGCGGCGCCTGCGGACATCACGCTGTATACCAACGAGAAGAAGAACGCGCTATCGTCCAATATCTCCAACCAGGGTGCCCAGGGCGTGACCTCGCAGATCAACGCCGAATTCACCCAGGTACTCAGCGAGGTGGCGATGGGGCTGGCGCTGGACGTCTCCTCCTTCCTCGACGACGAAGAAACCGCAGCCACCTTGGATCGTTTGGAAGTCCGGCTGGAATCATTATCAACGCAGCTGACGTCCGCTTCCCATACGGTGAGTTCTTTCCAATCGCTGGTCAGCGCTTCGGTTCCGCTGGTGGAAAGCGCCCAGAACCTGACCGTTTCCCTGGATGATTCGCTCAACACCGATAGTGAATTGACGGGGTCATCCGATGGCTCGGATTCCGGCCTCGATGACGCAACCAGCGCGCTCGGAGATTCTCTCGACCGCACCGCGGACAGCGTCAGCGCAGTACAAAGCCGTTTGGACTCCGTGCTCAACTCGGCATCCACGGGGGCGAACTCCCAGGCGGATGCGATTGATTCCGCAGCCGCCGGCATTGATAACCAGGTTGCCGCCTTCCGTCAGACTCGCGATTCGCTCAACAATGCGATCCCGTCCCAGCTGCGGGGCACCCCTGCGGCGGTGGGTTTGCTCGCGGATCTCGACGCGGCCATCGCGCGCCAGGATTCCCTCGCGCAGCGGCTGCACACGCTGGCTTCCGACCTGCGCTCGGACCAGACCACCAACCAGCAGGCCCGCGATCAGGCCCGGCAGGCGATCGATGAAGCGACCACAGCGATTGCAAACGCCAGGGATAACTACCGCACCAACTTGCAGCCCCAGCTTGAGCAGCTGCGCAGCAACATGGCCGATGCCAGGGACAACCTAGCGGTGGTCGGCTCCTACCTGGATAACATCCGTGCCAGCTTCGCAGACACCGACCAGGGGCTGCTGCAGACGCTTACGGATGCGCAGACCAGCTTGGGTATCTCCGCGGACAACATGTCCAACGGGGCGCAGCGCTTGGATGATGCCGTCAAGGAGATGGCGGATGCCCGCGAGTCCGGAGATCTCAAGCGCATCGCGGCCGTCATCGGCACCGATCCCGAGGGGCTGGCGAAGCTCATCGCCTCCCCCATCAACGTGGAGCGCAACGAGATCTTCCCCGTTGCCAGCTTCGGCGTGGGTATGACGCCGCTGTATAGCGCCATCGCCTTGTGGGTCGGCGCGCTGTTTAGCTCTGCCTTCCTGCACACGGTGGTCTCGCGCAACGTGTACCTGCGCTATCTTGCCTCGAATCCGCCGGCCCCAGCGGAAGACGATAGCGACGGCACAGGTGTCACAGACGGCACAGACGGAGACGACAACGTCGCTCAGGGTGCCGGCGTGACTGGCGAAGACGCTGCGGATGAAGCAGGGGTGATGGAAAAGACCAAAGCCAGGGATGGTTTTACCGGCATACAGGAGTATTTCGGTCGCTTCTTCCTTTTCTGGGTCGTCGGCATGGCACAGTCCACGCTTTTGATGCTGGGCCTCATCGTCTTCGTTGAGATTCAGCCGGCGCATCCGTGGCTGCTCATGATCAGCGGGTGGATTACCTCCTCTGTATTCATGCTGATCATCTACACGCTGGTGCTCTCGCTCTCCAACGCCGGCAAGGCCGTCGCGGTGGTCTTCCTGGTGCTCCAGATATCCGCGGCTGGCGGCGCATATCCGCTGGAAGTGCTTCCGCACTGGTTCCAAAACATCAGCCCGTGGCTGCCTGCAACGTATTCCATCAACATGATGCGTGCTGCCATCGCCGGTATCTACGAGTGGGACTACCTCACCAACATGGGCATGCTCTTGTTGTTCCTGCTGCCCACCCTGCTGGTGGGTCTGGTGCTGCGTCATGCGATCGCCGCCCGTATTCACAGCATGACTGAGGATCTGGAGTCCACGAAGGTGATGTAGCAATCGCTGCGGGTTAACGTCACACGCGCCCTTGCTTGCCGACGCCGCCGGCGGCCGGGGCCTATAGCGCGCGCTTGAATCCCACGTGGCTAGGGTGATATCCCAGCCGCTTGTAGAAGTCGAGCGCGCGCTCATGGGTCTCATCCACGCTGACCTGTGCCATCTTCGCACCACGGGCGCGCCCGTATTCGTGGGCCCATTCGATCATCGCGGAGGTAAGCCCGATCCCGCGTACCTGGGCGGCCACCCGAACCGCCTGAAGCTGCAGGCGGGTGGCGCCGCCGCGGGAAAGCTCGGGCAGGATGGACAGCTGCATGGTGCCCACCGTGGCCCCGGCGTCGTCTTTGATCACCGCCAGGAACTGGTTGGGGTCCCTGGCAAGAATCGTGAAGGCATCGTCGTAGGCCGGGTGCTCGCCCTTTTGCACAGCGTCGCTTTCCAAGCGTGCGCCATGTTCGTCGTCGGAAAGCATATTGACGATATCGGCGACGTCGCCGCGCACCGCGCGCTGTACCCGAAACTGCCTGTCATCGACGGTGAGCAGACCACCGACGGATTCGCGGGCCCGCTGCCGGATATCGCTTACCACCTCATCGAGCCACCCGCCGACATTGCGCCGGCCTGCGGGGTATCCGGGTAGCGGCAGCGCAGATGCAAACCCGTCTCGTCCAAAATAAACCACACCATCACCCCATCCGGGTGGATGCTTGGGCCCACATACTGCGCCTTCAGGCCCACAGAGTCCACTCGCACGGGAAGCCGGCGCAGATCGAGCCAGGAAATCGCGAACATGCCGGGAGTTTCTGGCATGTCACCCCAGGGCTTCATGATGTCCTCCAGCGGCCAAGAACCCAAGCGCACCGCCTCCTTGACGGAGTCGGCGCAGGCGGCGGGGCGGGGATCTGCCGATTCGAGAACGGAGTTGGTGATAAACCACCCCACCGAGTTGTGCCACTGGTGGTCTTAGCGGCTATGCACGGGAAAGACTGCGCGCAGCGGGGCGTTGGCCTGTTGGCGGGTGACCTTCGTCATCGCCGCCACCACCGTCGACAACGAGGACACCCCATCGGCGCGGGCCTGCGCGGAAAAGGCGGCGGCCTCGTCAACGCCTAGAACATCGCGGACCTTCACGCGCTCGACGTGCGGGCCCGGCTCGCCCAGCGACAGCGGGAGGCGCGGCATGCCCCCGCCGCTTGCGTCGATGATCTCGGCCCAGCGCCGGTGAATCTCCGCCGGCGCCTGTTCGCGCTCGCGCAGGCTTTGGGTGTGCTGCGTAAACGGGGCGACCTCGGAAAGTTACGGGGTCCCGATGACGTATTCACCCAAGGCGGCAAGGAAATCGCGCAATACCACCACCATCGACCACATGTCTGTGTGCGAGTGGTCCACGCCGATGATCACGGTGGTCTCAGTGACCGTCTCAATGGCACACAGGCGGTAGGAAGGAGATGCGAAGGGAGCGCAATAATGGTCAAGGACGCGGCGGACCGCATCGTTTACGGCCTCGCCTGCATGAATATAATGCTCCACCCAGCCTCCGGGGGTGTCCCTATGTTTTTGTCAAGTGTTAGGTTGTCGCTGACGAATAAAGATGTGGGGGGGGGAGCTTTTAGGCGTGCTTAGGAACCGGCCAGCGTGTGCTGGTCGGTTTTCGTCTTTAGGTATTATGCGGCGACTGGGCGTGGTGGGATTTCTCGGAAGAACTCTTTGTTTTTCAGCATTGCGTAGATGACGTTGCCTCGGCGTCGTGCCAGGCAGATAACTGCCGCGTTATGGCGTTTACCTTCAGCGCGTTTACGCTCGTAGTACTGTCGTGACGGTTCGTGGCTGCGGATCGCGGCAAATGCGGAGTAGAACAAAGCGTTTTTCAGTCGCTTATTGCCTGATCGTGCTGGGAATTCGCCTCTGATTGATGATCCTGATCGTCGTGTCACTGGTGCGATGCCCGCGTAAGCGGCCAGGTGGCCGGCGCTATCGAAGTCGGAGCCGTCACCGATCGCCAGGAGGATCTGTGCTGCGGTCTTGATGCCGACTCTGGGCATGCTCATCAAGACCTCACAAAGAGGGAAATCATCAAGCATCCCCTCAACCTGTTCAGCAATGGTGTCGCGCTGCTCTTTTAACGCCTTGATGTTTGCAGCTAGTTGGGGAATGACGAGCTCGGCGGCATCGCTTCCAGGCACAATAACTGTTTGCGCTTTCAGTGCTGCAAAAATCTCGTCTACCAGTGGGGTGGGGTCTTTTCGTGTGTGCTTGATCATCCAGTTAAGCACTCGTTGGTATCCGGCTCGTTTCAGCCCCTGGGGCCCTTTGTAGTGGATCAGCATGTCCAGGATTGGGGTGCGAGTTAGGGTGCTGCCAGCAAAAACTCGTTCCAGGCTGGGGTAGATCTGGGTGAGGATGCTACGTAGTCGGTTGACGGTGCGGGTGCAATCGCGGGCGATGTCGTCATCGAAGCCGGAGAGCATTTTCAATGCTGATAGAACTTCGTTGTTTCGGTCGACGGCACGCAGCGTGTGAGGCATTGTTCGGGCGGTGTCGGCGATGATGAAGGCGTCGCGTTTGTCTGTTTTCGCACGGCCCGGATAGAGATCTGCAGCTTTGCGCATGGCTAGGCCTGGTAGGTATCCGACTTCGCATCCGCAGGCACGGGCTACAGCAATCGGTAGTGCACCGATGGTATTGGGTTGATCGACGACCACGAGAACAAAGTCATGCTCTTGAAGCTGATGGAAAACGCTTGCTAGATCGGACTCGAGTTGAGGCAATGGTTTGTCGAAGACCTTGTTGCCGTCGCGGTCGAGAGCGCAGGCGTGGTGTTCAGACTTACCTGCGTCTAGGCCGAGGAATATGTCGATGGAGTGTTCCTGCGACATGGTGAGCTCCTAGAAAACGAGATGAATATGTCGTTGTTCCAGTCGCTGGCGTCATGACATTCGTTGCGAGCACCCACGTTACAAAGAGACCTGGATGTATAGATTCCGGCCGTGTCCCTATCAGCTGTCATCGAACGTCCTAGCACCCGGTGGCAACACCCCCGGATCATGAAAACTACAGGGCAGATAAGCCATACCGGGACCAGCGACTATCCCCATTATCGGGGATACTCACAAGGTGACGGGCAAATATTAAACTTTAAAGAAGGGGACCGAGAGGGCGCAATAGCGCCTCTCCGATACGCGCTGCGTAACTACGCTTCGCCCATCGTTTGGCATCTAGCTCGGTAGTGTTAGTTAAATCGAGCCGGAAAATCTCTTCCATTTGATGAGCTAAATCTTGGTCGAAGATTTCAAGATTAATTTCGAAATTTCCGGCCATTGAAAGTCGGTCAATATTTGTTGTCCCAATAGTCGACCAGACGCCGTCTGCGGTCATAGTTTTTGCGTGAACCATCGCTTCTTGGTAACGGAAAATCCGTACTCCGGCATTTAATAACTCTGCAAAGTGTGGGCGAGCTACCCAATCTGCAATAATATGATTTGAGAATTTCGGAACCAAAATTCGCACATCAACGCCCCGCTTAGCTGCTTGTACGAGGCCGTGGCGGAGGCCTTCATCTGGGATAAAATATCCCATCGTAATCCAAATTCTTTGAGATGCGCGATCGATTGCTTCTAAATATTTTGCTCGTACCGGGTAAGAATTGAATGCGGGACTATTTATTACTGCCCGCACCCGGGGATTCCAACGGCGCGCACCAATATCTTGTAGTTCAGGATGCAGTTTTCGATTGCGGTAAATATTCCACATATCGATAAAGGCATTATCGAGTTCCCAAACTTCTGGACCAACGATTCTCAGATGAGTATCGCGCCAGTGACGTGCATAGAGTTTCCCAATATTGTATCCGCCAACAAAGCCGATGTTGCCATCGACGCAGAGAATCTTTCGATGGTCACGGCCCTTTTGGCGGGGGTTTCCAGTGAAAATTCCAGGGCGGAAAAGCGGGAAACAAAGGGTATGTAAATTTGGAATATCCGGGAACCTGCGGAACTTTGGATTTTGGTTTAAGTTTCCAAAAGTATCAATAATAAGGAACACTTCAACGCCGCGTTGCGCTGCTTGGATAAGTGCTTCTTTGAACTTCCATCCGACGACGTCGTCTTTCCAAATGAAAATTTCGCAGAAAATTCGTTCTTTTGCAGATTCAATCGCAGCGAGTTGAGCTTCGTAGAGATGCTCGCCGTAGGTGTAAACGGTGAATTCAGAATTTTTCAGCGAGACTGCGCTTGGTTTTGTGAAAGGAAAGCGTCCGGAGGGAGGATTGCGTCGTTTTCGGCGCTCATCAATTGCAATAATGGTTGCGATTGCAGTGGCTTGGGCTGCAATAAAAGTTCCTAAGCCAATCTTGGCAGCACGTCGTAAAGTGTTGGTATTCGGCTTCAGGAAAAAACTCATAGCTTTATATTACATGGTTGGTAGTGGACAGAGTTCGCATATTTCAGACCCTGACCATTAATATTGAGGCATGGCAGGTTTTACAAAGGAAGAAGTGGCACGTCTGGCCGGTTTGGCTCGAATTGCCTTAACAGAAGAAGAGATTGCGCGTTTCGCTCTTGAACTCGGTGCTATTGCCGACGCCGTGGCGAAAGTTTCTGAAATTGTTTCAGAGGATATCCCGGCAACCTCGCACCCAATTCCGCTCGCAAATGTCTGGCGTGAGGATGTTGTTGGTGAAGGAGTAGACCGTGACGAAGTTTTTGCGGTAGCACCAGCACATGAAGATGGAAAGTTTTCAGTTCCACAGATTTTGGGAGAGGAATAAGGATGAAGGAATTCTTGCGGTTATCCGCTCTCGAGTTAGCAGAGAAACTTCGTGCAGGTGAGCTCACATCGGTTGAATTGACGCAAGCTTGCCTAGAACAGATTGAAACATTAAATCCAAAGTTAAATGCTTTTCTTTATGTTGATGCTGAGGGGGCGCTTGCGCAAGCAGCAGCTGTAGATGCTGATCGTGCGGCAGGGAAAGAACTCCCATTATATGCAGGCGTGCCGGTGGCTTTGAAGGATAATATGTGCCATCGTGGAGCGCCAACTACCTGTGGCTCGAAGATGCTTGAAGGATGGCGAGCTCCTTATGATGCAACAGTTGTTGTGAAAATTAAGGAAGCACGGTTGCCGATTATTGGTCACACCAATATGGATGAATTCGCGATGGGTTCTTCTACTGAGCATTCAGCATTTGGTGCAACTTACAATCCATGGGATATTGAGCGCATTCCAGGTGGCTCCGGTGGCGGATCAGCCGCAGCAGTAGCTGCTTACCTTGTACCTTGGGCATTGGGATCAGACACTGGAGGCTCGATTCGGCAACCAGGTGCGGTAACTGGAACTGTGGGCGCGAAACCAACTTATGGTGCGATTTCTCGATACGGGTTAGTAGCAATGGCCTCATCACTTGACCAGATTGGACCGGTAACAAGAACGGTTGCCGATGCGGCAGCACTACAAGATCTAATCGGTGGCCATGACCCACTTGACTCAACTTCTCTTCCAGATTCTGAAGTAGTGCTTGCTCCGTTAGCTATCTCCGGTAATACTGCTGCAGAAAAAGGCGACTTATCCGGAAAACGATTCGGACTTGTAAAAGAAATGATGGGAGAGGGCTATGCGCCTGGAGTGCTCGCCGTCTTTAATGAAGTGGTAGCGCAGTTGAAAGAGCGGGGAGCAGAAATTGTTGAAGTTTCTTGCCCAAGTTTTGCCTATGCGCTATCTGCGTACTACCTAATTATGCCAGCTGAAGTTTCTTCAAACTTGGCACGTTTTGACGGTGTTCGTTACGGTAACCGAGTGCTTCCAGAAGAAGGCCCAGTTACTGCGGAAACAATGATGAATGCAACGCGAGGTGCAAATTTCGGAGCCGAAGTAAAGCGCCGCATTATTCTAGGCACACACGCACTTTCTTCTGGATTCTACGACGCATATTACGGTGCTGCACAAAAGGTGCGAACACTTGTGCAGCGTGATTTTGCTGCAGCTTTTGCACAATGTGAAGTGCTTCTTTCACCAACCTCACCAACAGTTGCTTTTAAGTTTGGCGATAATGACGCTGATCCGATGGCGATGTACCTCAATGATATTGCAACTATTCCGGCGAATCTTGCTGGCGTTCCAGGCATTTCCGTACCAGGCGGATTGAGTGAAGGTTTGCCTGTTGGTGTGCAAATCCTTGCGCCAGCTCATGAAGATGGTCGCATGTATGAATTCGCGGCAATGATTGAAACTGTGGCTGACCCAAGTGCTTCACAGTGTCCAGTAGAAAAGCTTTGAGGAGGCACAAATGACAGATCTTCTTGAATTTGATGAAGTTGCTGCTAAGTACGAT
Organism: Arcanobacterium sp.; assembly: GCA_034173665.1. GTDB lineage: Bacteria > Actinomycetota > Actinomycetes > Actinomycetales > Actinomycetaceae > Arcanobacterium_A. The sequence goes on along the minus strand of JAXFDG010000198.1, from coordinate 1,880 downwards.
CCAGTTCTTGGTATTGAAGTTCATGTTGAACTTTGAACTAATACTAAAATGTTTGATGCGGCACCAAATGAATTTGGTGGAGAGCCAAACACTTTTGTTACTCCAGTATCTCTAGGAATGCCTGGATCCTTGCCGGTGGTAAACAAACGTGCGATTGAATATGCAATTCGTCTAGGACTCGCGTTGAATTGCGAGATTGCTGAATCTTGCCGATTTGCTCGAAAGAATTATTTCTATCCAGATTTATGTAAGAATTTTCAGACCTCGCAATCGGATGAGCCAATTGCTTTTAATGGATATCTAGATGTTGAACTTTCTGACGGTGAAATTTTCCGGGTAGAAATTGAACGTGCTCACGTTGAAGAAGATGCCGGGAAGAATACCCATGTTGGCGGCGAAGGGCGAATTCATGGGGCAGATTATTCATTGGTAGATTACAACCGGGCGGGAGTGCCACTGGTTGAAATTGTAACCCGCCCAATTGCTGGAGCCGGTGCACGTGCTCCAGAAGTTGCCGCAAAGTACGTTCAAACTATTCGGGATATTGCACGAGCAATTGGTGTTTCTGAAGCACGAATGGAGCGCGGAAATGTGCGTGCAGATATCAATGTTTCTTTGCGGGCTTCGGCCGATGCGCCATTAGGCACTCGAACTGAAACTAAGAACGTTAATTCGTTCCGGGCAATTGAAAAAGCAGTTGAATTTGAGATGCGGCGTCAAGGCGCTGTTCTTGAATCTGGTGGATCAGTGTTGCAGGAAACTCGTCATTGGCAGGAAAGCGATGCTTCGACTTCTCCGGGGCGACCAAAATCTGATGCAGATGACTATCGTTATTTCCCTGAGCCAGATTTAGTTCCACTTCAGCCTTCGCGTGAATGGGTTGAAGAGATTCGGGCGTCTTTGCCTGAACTTCCAGCTGCGAAGCGCCGTCGCTTACTTAGCGAGTGGGGAATTTCTGAGCTTGAAATGCGTGACGTGGTTAATTCTGGTGCCCTTGATTTAATTGAGGCTTCAGTTCTTGCCGGAGCTTCTGCTGCGGGTGCTCGCAAGTGGTGGATGGGTGAGTTGGCTCGTTATGCAAAAGAACAGGAACTAGACCTTGATGCTGTTCCAGTGACTCCAGAAATTGTTGCCGAACTTGATCAACTAGTTACTTCTGGAAAACTGACAGATAAGCTTGCACGTCAAGCTCTTGAGGGAGTACTTGCCGGTGAAGGTTCTCCAACAGAAGTTGTGGCTGCTCGTGGTTTGGAAGTTGTGTCAAATGACGATGAACTTTTAGCGATTATTGATGCGGCTTTGGCTGAGCAGCCAGATGTTGTTGCGAAAATTCGTGACGGCAAGGTGCAAGCTGCTGGAGCGATTGTTGGTGCGGTCATGAAAGCTACACAAGGTAAAGCTGATGCAGCTCGTGTGCGTGAACTTGTAATGGAACGAGCTCAGTAGTTTCGCGATGTGCCTGCAATGAAATGGCGATTATCAGGTGGATGGTTTGTTATGAGCAAGCTATCCACCTGATTTTTGTTTCCTGGTTTGCGGTAAACCCTCTCTAACAGGAATATGATTAAGCTATGGAAGCTGTGATTAGTGCTAGTGCCGTGTCTAAGTATTACGGCGCGAAGAAGGCACTGGATGATTTTTCTTTAGAGATTTTCCCTGGCGAAGTTTTCGGGGTAATCGGCCCAAACGGTGCCGGAAAAACCACTTTTATGCGAATGCTTGTTGATTTTATTCGACCTGATTCGGGGGACTTGAAAATTTGGGGTCTTTCACCGCAGGAAGGCGGAGCAAAACTACGGCGTAACATTGGCTACTTACCGGGTGAAGTAAAAATTTCTCCACAGCAAACTGGTCGTGAGTTAATTAAATTTTGGGTAAGT
>JAXFDG010000197.1:0-3846 GCA_034173665.1 Arcanobacterium sp. | reverse complement strand
TGGCGCCCTTCACTACGGCCGGCAAGATAAATTACCTCAAGAGCTTCTCGCTTTGCCTTCCACGCGGCGTCACGATCTATATGTTCATTCTTTAAGGAACTTGCTTTAACTTGTTCTCCGGCCCAGGTAATAAGTGAACGTTGTGCCGGGGTCAGATAAGCGACTTCACGAATATCTTCTGGACGGATATAAATCGGGTTAAAGAAACGCCGCGTTACCGGAAGATATGGCGAAGGAGTCATGTGTCCCACTGGTTCAGCTGCGTGCAGTGGATTAATGAGAACAAAATCAGCATCATGATCGCCAAAAATTGAACTTAATTCAGCTAAATCAGCAAGGTCACCAATCCCCCAAGATTCACGCGAGCGCACTGAGTATAGCTGAGCCATCATCCCCCAAGAGCGCTTCCCTGAGATAAAAGGTTCCGCTAGACGTCCCGGTGTAACAATCAAAGTTGTTTCATAGGTTTGTTGTTCTTCTCCGAAACTTTGCACATACGCGCGGAGTTTGTGGTATCCAAGCGGAAGTCCTTGATGTATTTCAAAAGCTGCCTGGCCTGTGAGTACGGAATTAATTTCTCGCGGCGGAGTAAAATCTTCTACTTGACGCAGGGAAAGAGTTCCCCCATTTTCTAATAAAACTTCTAGATGTACCTGCGCTCCGTGAGGCACATGCACTTCTACCCGCTTCGCAATATCTTCACGAGCTACAACTACTTGTGGAAGCACCCGATACCAATTGCGATTAATCCGCGCATCGATAAAAGCCTCGATATTTGTATCGTCGACGCCGACGACTCCCATAGCCTCAAGCACCTGCAAGACAGTTTTATCCGCAACAACACGAGGACTACCGTCAAATGCCGAAAAATTAGTGGCTACACCATAAGCATCTGCAAGCCGATGCAAGGCTTCGATATTTGAAAGTGTAGTAGTCATATCTGTTCCCTATCCAAGATGCGGCTTGCGACTTTACAATACTGAAATATTTTTCATAACCGTCTTCAATAATACAGTTCTCGGGCAGTGTTTAATAGTTCTCATAACTTTTCATGAAATTATTTTCCTAGAAATATTTTCCAATCGCTTCGAATTGAATGCAGTCACACTTTTCCGCGCCTGCTGCAAATACTCCTAATTTCCAGATAGCGTGGTGATAGTTAATGTTTGGCGCATCTAGGAGACCAAATGAGCACGCAAATACAAATTCCGCTAGTTAATACTGAACCTTTGCAAAGTATTCTCGGAGTGCTCCAGCTTGAAAAAATAGATCAAAATCTATTTCGCGGGAAAAATCTTCGGCAATTTGGTGAACGTGTTTACGGCGGGCAAGTATTTGCACAAGCGGTTATGGCGGCACAGGCGACTCTGCAGGGCTCACAAAGAGATGATTTAGTAAATCGTGAAATCCATTCAATCACCGCTGCTTTTTTACGCCCTGGAAAATTAGAAGAGCCAACGAATTTCCTCGTAGAAGATGTGCTTGACGGAAAATCTTTTTCTACGCGTCGCGTCTACGCATTACAAAATAATGAAACTATTTTCTCGGCGCGAGCTTCTTTTCAGATTCCACAAACCGGAGTAGATCATCAAAGTATTGCTCCAGAAGTTACTCCTCCAGAAGAATTAAATTCATCTATTGATTTTTTTGCTGGTTTAGACATGCCTGGAATCCGCGAAATTTCAATGTTTAATGCGGTCGATTTACGGCACGTCAATGGAGCAATCTGGATTAAACCCGAAAAAACAAAAAATACTCGCACGCAAATCTGGTTCAAGTTCCAGTCACCTCTACCAGAAGAAACACCACAGGTTGTGCACCGAGCATTGCTCGCATATGCCACAGATCAATTTATGCTAGAACCAGTTCTTCGCGCTCATGGACTATTTTGGTTGCAACCTAAAGTAAATCTTGCAACCCTTGATCACTCAATTTGGTGGCATCGGAACGTGGATGTGTCTGACTGGATTCTTGCTGATTTAGAGTCACCAAGTGCACAAGGCGGACGCGGATTAGCAATTGCAAAATATTTTCAAAACGGAAAACATATCGCCACAATGGCTCAAGAGGGTATGGTTCGAAGCTAGATTCCAGTCACCAGCTAGATTCCACTCAATAGCTAAATTCCCAGACACCTAGCATCTCTAAGATTGCCATTCAAGGCTTAAAATCGCTGTGTAAAGCTTAAAGCCGCTGTTTAAGGCTTAAGACCGCCGTTTAAAGCTTAAGATTTCGCTAGGCTAATAAAAGTCCACTACCTATTTAGACTATCTGCGGCTGTTATCTTTAAGAATATCTGTGTCTGTTATCGATTTAGACTGCCTGTTCGCTATTCTGCGTCGGATCAGTTAATAGATACTCTCGAACCGGTGCATTTAATTCTTGCACTGAAGGCTTATCCCAGTTCCGAATCATATGCACAATCACAAAAAGCATGATTGCCAGAAATGCAATTCCGGCGCCCACATAAAGCATCACTGTAAAGAAATACAATAAATTCATTCTTACCAACCAAATCTTTTCACGAGTATCCACTTAAAAGTGAGAATAAAAATCTCCATGGCTCTTGCAGATCTATTTTGAGCTTTGCGCCTTTCAATTACCAGCTCAATTACCAGCATACTAGATTTTTAATCATCAACACCGTTCTTTCGACCTAAATACCTAGATTCTTATCCCCCCCATTCGCTCCTCTCTCAGCCGTCTTTTACTTCTCTTTTCGTTCACGTTCCCCTTGTCTTGACTGCACATCCCATTATCTTGATTGCTATCACCTTGTCTTTCTTTCAGCCTCCCTCATCTTGCCGTCTATTTCCCCGTCATTTTCTTCTCGCATCTTCGTCATCACCCTTAGCAAAATAATTATTTAAAGTTATTTCTGCCCACTAGGATCCACAATAGGCAGCTCTAAATAAGGAGAATTATTAGCCATCGAAAGGATACTTAAATGCCTGAGTCACCATTGATTGAATTTAATGACGGTAATACTATCCCGCAGCTTGGATACGGTGTTTGGCAAGTTGAAAATGAAGTAGCAGAAAAGGTTGTCGCGCTAGCTCTAGAAGCAGGTTATCGACATGTTGATACTGCACGAATCTACGGAAATGAAGACGGAACTGGAAAAGCAATTGCGTCTAGTGACCTCCCTCGGGAAAATATTTTCCTAACCACGAAGGTCTGGAACGATGATCAAGGTTATGAAGAAGCAATAGCAGCAGCAGAAGCTTCGCTTGCACGTTTAGGAACTGACTACGTCGATTTACTCCTAATTCATTGGGCTAAACCTGCAGCAGGACGTTACGTCGATACCTGGAAAGCTCTCATTGAATTACAAAAACAGGGTAAGGCAAAGTCAATTGGAGTTTCTAATTTCCCAGAAGCACAGTTACGCGAAATTATCACTGAAACTGGGGTCACTCCAGCGATTCATCAAATTGAATTACATCCATATTTTGCTCAAGAACATCTCCGTGAACTCCACGCAGAATTAGGTATTGTTACTCAAGCATGGAGTCCCCTCGGAAATCGTTCTGACCTCTTAGAAAATTCTGTTATCGCAGAAATAGCTAAAGCACACGAGGCAACTCCAGCACAGGTTGTATTAGCTTGGCATCGTGCGCATGGAATTGTCGCCATTCCAAAGTCAGTAACTCCGGAACGAATTATCTCCAACTGGGAATCACTAAACGTCACTCTCACTGCTGAAGAAGTAACAAAGATTGATAGCTTGTCATCATCTGAAGGAAGAATTGGCCCAGATCCAGCCACTATTGATTTCTAATAGCACTCTTCAAACGCAAATCAGAGTGACTTATGTAGATACAAAATCAGATTTACTTCAAAGCA
>JAXFDG010000196.1:0-7855 GCA_034173665.1 Arcanobacterium sp. | reverse complement strand
GTTCTGTGCTGGTTAAGGCAAGTGCTAGTGGCACACTTTCAGAAGTCTCTGGTACACCCATTGCAGCAATCATCTTTGTTGGCTGCTCATGGTAAATGTGCTGGCCCATAAAGTGGCCAGTGGTAAGAACTAAGAGTGAAGCCACGAACATTGTGACGAAGCCAAAACGGGCAGCTGGTTTCCAAAGCTCACGAGCTTCGGTTTCTTGCCCCTTCTTCACGAGACGAACGATCCACCAGAATGAGATACCACCAATTAATGCACCTGCAAGAAGCAGGGAAGAGGTAATCGTGTGAGCAAAGGTGTACATCGAAGTCTTGGAGAAGATAACTTCAAAGAATCCAGAGAGGCCATCAAGTTCCGCACGGCCAGTTTCTGGGTTGGATTTTGCACCAACTGGATTTTGCATAAAGGAATTTGCTGCAAGAATAAACAGTGCAGAAATATTTGTTCCAAGAGCAAAAAGCCATGCAGCTAAGGTGTGAAGCTTTGGTGAGATGCGGCCACGGCCAAAGATCCAGATTCCAAGGAATGTGGATTCAAGGAAGAAGGCAAGGAGCGCTTCAAATGCCAGTGGTGCACCGAAGATATCGCCAACGTAGCGTGAGTACTCTGACCAGTTCATACCGAACTGGAATTCCTGCACGATACCTGTTGCGACACCGAGAGCAAAGTTAATAAGAAGAATTTTACCAAAGAACTCTGAAAGCTTTAGCCAGCGAGTATCGCCGCTTCGGAGCCATTTGGTTTGCATAACAGCCACGAGTGGAGAAAGTCCGATTGTTAACGGTACCAAAATAAAGTGGTACACGGTTGTGATACCGAACTGCCACCGAGCGAGGTCGAGGACGTCCACGAAACCACCCTTCATATGAGCGAAATAATTGAAAGTTCTTGTTGCTATTCGTCCAAGGCGAAGTCGTCTGTGGCGAGTGCCTGACGAGAAATTGCGTGGGGCGCTTTCTCGTCAATTTGAGCAACTAGATACTGGAAATATAGCACTTCGGTGCAGGGACTTAAGTGCTATATTTTGCCTGTATTAATTTTTGCGCACTATTCTTGAAAATTCCAACGATTTTCATTGGGTGTACTGGTATTTATTGGGAACAAAGTCGCTTTAAGTAGAAGATATCAAGGTTTTACAGGGCAATGTGTCGCAATCTTTATTTCGTAATATTTATTTTTCGTAATTGATTTTCCTTTGTTTTTGTTACTATTTTGCGATTTTTGCTTCTGAATTTAGGAACAATATTGGTGTTTGGCTGTGAAAAAAACAGAAGTAGTTGTGGGGTAATTTGTGAATAATTGTGAGCGTGGCAATGTAGTCAGAATCAAGCTTTAAGATGAAATTTGTGTATACTGTTCTCAGGAACTCGATTGCATCGAATCGAAAATGTTCAATACCTGTGCGCCGCATTGCGTTGCTGCCGGATTGAATTTCTGAAGAGCTTTTTGCAAGGTTACCTACTCGAATGAGAGCTTTGCCCTGAGGAGATTTCCTCGCCGCACGAGCCCCGAAAAGAGTGAGAGGGAGATCTTGCACCGAATTTAATAGGTGAGATTAAACTGACGATGCTCGGTTTAGCTGACCGAGGGAGAATTCCATGGCAGAAGATGCCAATACTCCAGCAACTGAGGTGACGCAAAATAAACGTGGCCGGAGGTCTGCTAAGGAAACAACCGAACAGGTTGAACTTGAGCGAGTAGTTGAAACGAAAACACGTACCCGGGCAAAAAGAACTTCGACTCGGGCGAAAAAATCTGAGACTGTGCTTGAAAATACAAGTTCAGATGAGTTAACTGCAGAAGAAGCTAATGAAATCGCTTCGAACGCTGAAGAAAAAGCTTCTTTCTCCGCAGATACTAAAGCGGTGAAAAAACGAAATACGCGCAAGCGCGATAAAAAGGTTGTAGAAGAAACTGTTGCTGAATCACTAGCTGAATTGGCACAGAATAAGATTAGTTTTTCTAGTGGAGAACCAGCGGTAACGGTTCCCGCTGTACGACCAGAAATAAATCTTGCTCCGATGACTGCTTTGCTGTTCCAAGAGCCAGATGTAACACGCGCAGTCCGAGCTCGCCGATCAAGAAAAGTTGAGATTGGTGAATCGGAATCTGCGAACAACTCAAGTTCTTCTGACTTTAGTGATGAGGAAGCCCAAGTTTCAGAGAAATCTAATGAGGCTGTAAAGACCGGCAACGAAAACGGGCGGAAATCTCGTCGAGGGTCGCGCGGAGGTCAACGAACTGAGGTCACAAAACGCGCTGACGAAGCTTCGGAAACAGTTGCGAATTCAGAAAATCTCGAAGCGGATACTGTTTCTGAAAATTCTGAGGGAGTTGAGGAAACTCCGAAGAAACGAGTGCGGAAACGCAAAGGGCAAGAATCTGAGTCTGTTCAAGAGGTTGTTGCTGCTCAGAGTGATGATTCCGGGGAAGAGACCACGATTCGGCGTCGTCGTCGACGCTCTTCGATAGAGGTTTCAGATGAAGTTGAAGCGCCAAAAGGATCGACGCGTTTAGAAGCGAAGCGGCAACGTCGAAAAGAAGGACGTGAGGCAGGTCGTCGCCGTCAAAGTATTTCTGAATCAGAATTTTTAGCGCGACGTGAAGCAGTGGATCGGCAAATGCTTGTGCGCGAGCAAAACGGCTTGAATCAGATTGCGGTTATTGAAGACGGCGTCTTGGTTGAACATTATGTTGCACGGCATACGCAAAGTTCGATGGTAGGTAATGTTTACCTTGGTCGCGTGCAAAATGTTCTTCCTTCAATGGAAGCAGCATTCGTGGACATCGGTAAGGGCCGTAATGCTGTGCTCTACGCTGGTGAAGTGAATTGGGAAGCTGCCGGTTTAGAAGGAAAGCCGCGCAAAATTGAAGACGCTTTAAAGTCTGGCGATGTTGTTCTTGTTCAGGTAACTAAAGACCCAATTGGTCATAAGGGTGCCCGTCTTACCGGCCAAGTAACACTTGCTGGACGGCATTTAGTGTTGGTTCCTGGGGGAGCGATGACCGGTATTTCCCGTAAACTTCCAGAAAAGGAACGTCTCCGGTTAAAGCAAATTTTGAAGGAAGTAGTTCCCGCAGAGCATGGCGTAATTGTACGAACAGCAGCTGAGGGTGCTTCTGAAGATCAATTGAAAAATGATGTGAAGCGACTTGTGAAATCTTGGAACGATATCGACGCAAAATCGAAGAGTTCGAAGAACGCTCCTTCTTTGTTAAAGGGAGAGCCAGAATTAGCAGTACGAGTTGTGCGTGACGTCTTTAATGAAGACTTTAATCAACTTTTGGTCGAAGGATCAACGGCGTGGGAGACGATTTCTTCCTATGTTGAAGAACTGTCTCCAGAACTTTCGGAGCGTGTTCAGAAGTGGGAAGGAGAGAAAAATATTTTTGCTTCTTTCCGAGTCGATGAGCAGTTACAAAAAGCCTTTGATCGAAAAGTATTTCTCCCTTCTGGAGGCTCTCTAGTTATTGACCGTACCGAAGCAATGACCGTGATTGACGTGAATACCGGAAAGTTCACCGGAAGTGGTGGAACTCTTGAAGAAACGGTGACCCGAAATAATCTCGAAGCTGCTGAAGAAATTGTGCGGCAATTACGTTTGCGTGATATTGGTGGAATCATTGTTGTTGATTTTATCGATATGGTTCTGGAAGCAAATCGTGATCTTGTGCTCAGACGTTTAATTGAGTGCCTGGGTCGGGATCGGACGCGTCATCAAGTTGCTGAAGTTACTTCTTTGGGACTTGTACAGATGACGCGAAAGCGTGTTGGGCAAGGTCTTGTAGAAGCATTTTCCACTACTTGTGAATGCTGTGAAGGCCGTGGATATATTAGTCATGATCAGCCTGTTGAACGCGAATCTGATGGCGAAATGTCTGATATTAAGAGCTTGGGCGAATCGAAGCAGGTAAAGAAGAAGCTTGCTGCGGAAAAAGCGGCTGCTAAGAAAGAGCAAGAAGAGCTTGATGCGAAACATGCTGAAGTGAAGGCTGCACTTGCGAACATTGCGGCGGCAGCAGCACAAAAACATGAGGAAGAACTTGTCTCTGAAAATGGCTCTGATAATGTAGGGGAAAAATCTGCGGCAGTGCTTGATTCGGAGAGTGCGGCAACGGAATCTGCAGATGACGCGGCAGAAAAAGCGAATTCTGAAGATTCTCATACCGAGGTCAAGAAGCGGACTAGACGAGTGAGTTCAACCGGTACGATTGTGCCAAAGACGAGCGCGTCGTCGGCAATAATGACATTCCCGATGAAAAAAGACTAAAATAGAGGCTTCACTAGCGGAGTGAAAATCAGAGATTCTCAGTCGGTGTGGCGATAATCGCCATTTATTGGCTTGGAAAAATCAGGGTTTTTGCAGTAAGCTGGTGTGTCGGCGCGTTATTTCGTGCTGATAGTTTTAATTGCAGCTAGCAAAATGCTAGTTGTATCCGTTACGAAAGAGATGAGCAGAACGTGGTTTACGCGATTGTGAAGGCAGGCGGACGCCAGGAAAAGGTGTCAGTCGGATCCATTCTCGTTGTGGACAAATTGGCCGGAGAAGCTGGCGATAAGGTCGAGCTCGAGCCAATCATGCTCGTCGACGGCGACAAGATCACCACAGCAGCCCAGGGCATTTCCGCAAAGGTGACTGCAGAAATCGTTCGCGACGAAAAGGGTCCGAAGATTTCTATCGTTAAGTACAAGAACAAGACTGGTTACCGTAAGCGCCAGGGTCATCGTCAGAAGCTGACCCGTCTGAAGGTCACCGGAATTAAGTGATCTCAGATCTTTAAGATCTACCGTTCAACGAGCTTAGTTAAGAGAGCAGGTCAGAAAGATGGCACATAAGAAGGGCGCGAGCTCCACAAATAATGGTCGTGATTCGAACGCAAAGCGACTCGGTGTGAAGCGTTACGGCGGTCAAGCTGTGAATGCAGGTGAAATCCTCGTTCGTCAGCGTGGAACCCACTTCCACCCAGGTGAAAATGTTGGTCGTGGCAAGGATGATACCTTGTTCGCACTCGCAGAAGGCACCGTAGAATTCGGCGTTCGTCGTGATCGCAAGGTTGTCAACGTAGTACTCGCTGACGCCTAATCTGATTCACAAATCAGAAGATACTTCTGGGGTGGAGGGCTTGGCTCTCCACCCCAAATTTATAATTATTAATTTATAGTTAGTTTTAGGATGGGTATCGATAATTTAAAGTAAATTATCGACTCTGAAAACTTATGCATTGCCACTACGGGGATGTATTACCACTACGGTTTTATAGTTTTCATAGTTTCCCAGAAAAAGAACTTTCCCAGAAAATAACTTTTCTGAACTACAAAGAATGAGGATTCATGCCAAGTTTCGTAGATCGAGTTACGTTACATTTAGAAGCTGGACGTGGCGGCAATGGAGTAGCCTCAGTTCGTCGTGAAAAGTTTAAGCCTCTGGGTGGCCCAGACGGAGCCAATGGAGGCCATGGCGGCGATATTATTTTGCGAGTCGATGGCCAAGTGACAACCCTTTTACATCTTCACCATAGTCCACACTTAAAAGCTGAAAATGGTGGGCAAGGTGCAGGCGATTTGCGCCATGGTAAGCGCGGAGAAAATCTTGTGGTGAGTGTTCCGGATGGAACGGTTGTAAAGGATGTAGAAGGAAATATCCTGACCGACCTAGTCGGGATAGGCGCTGAATATTTAGCGGCTGAGGGTGGTCAAGGTGGGTTGGGAAATGCTGCACTTGCCTCACCAAAACGACGCGCTCCTGGATTTGCTTTACTGGGTGATGAGGGAGAAAAGCGAGATTTGGTTCTCGAGTTAAAATCTGTGGCAGATGTAGCTCTTGTGGGCTATCCGAGTGCTGGAAAATCTTCATTAATTGCCGCGATGAGCGCTGCACGTCCAAAAATTGCTGATTATCCGTTTACAACACTTGTTCCTAATTTGGGAGTAGTGGACGCGGCGCAATATCGCTACACAATTGCCGATGTGCCGGGATTGATTCCAGGTGCATCCGAAGGAAAGGGGCTTGGCCACGAATTTTTGCGGCATATTGAACGTTGTGCAACTATTGTGCATGTGCTTGATTGCGCTACGCTGGAACCGGGTCGAGATCCGCTTTCGGATCTTGATCAAATTGAAACTGAACTTGCTGCATATTCTAAATTGGTGCCACCAATTGAAGGGCGAGTTCCGTTAATGGAGCGCCCACGGATTGTTGTTTTGAATAAAGTTGATGTTCCTGAAGCTCGTGAACTTGCAGATTTTGTGCGGGAGTCTATTAAAGAACGACGTCTTCCAGTCTTTACTGTTTCTGCGGTTTCTCGCGAAGGCTTACGAGAGTTGGCTTTCGGTTTGGGGCAAGTGGTTGAGCGCGTTCGTGAACGGGAAAATGAAGTTGCGGCACAAACTCAACGCCCAGTAATTCGTCCGCTTGGCACAAACCAGCAAGCTGTTCCTTTTACAATAAATCGGCGCACAGATACGGGTGAGGTGTTTTATCAAATTCGTGGCGTGAAGCCAGAGCGTTGGGTTCGTCAAACTGATTTCTCGAATGATGAAGCGGTTGGGTATCTTGCCGATAAATTAAACAATCTTGGAATTGAGAAAGCTCTGACTAAGGCTGGAGCTCGCGCTGGCGATATGGTGGTCATTGGCCCTGAAGAAGGGGGAATGATTTTTGATTGGGAGCCGACGATGTCTACTGGAGCCGAGTTGCTTGGTCCGCGTGGCACAGATTTGCGCCTAAATGAAAGTCAACGTGCTACTCGAAAAGAGCGTAAGGCTGCTTATCATGAAATGATGGATGCAAAAGAAGCAGCTCGGCAAGAATTGTGGACAGAGCGTCAGCAGGGGCATTGGACCTCTCCGGATGAAGATACTGCCGGGGAGAGCTAAATTTTCGATATGTAATTTGGAGTAATTCCAATTTACTTTTCTGGATATTGTGTGGTGTGAATTAGGTGGAATTAACGATACAATCTACCTAACTATGTGAAACAGATTGGAAGGACGAACCTTGAGCATTGAGCTTTCTGTTTCTTCGGCAGCGGTTAATGACCCGGAATTTATCGATTTTGACGACCCAAATCTCCTTCCTGATTCACAAATTATCGCTCCAATTGGTTTTGATTTGACTGCCTTAGGTGCACACCCTACGGAAATTCCAGGGGAGTATGGTCCGGAGTCGGCAATAGCAGCATTAAACTATCCGCGTTTTGTGGCATCTGTGCAAGCTGCATTGCATGGTGATGTTGATTTTATTTATCTTGATCATGATTTTCATACCCAGGCAGAACGGATTACCAAAACTTCGACACTCGACGCAGTGCGAGTAGTGGAAAAGCTATCAACCGTGATTGATCAGGGTGGAATTTGCGCTGAAGTGCCATTCGATACCGTTCAAGGATTACCATCTCTTGAGGGATTACTTGCTAATTTTTCTGGGATGAAAACGGTTTCGTTAGAGCTTGGACTTTCGCCTGACTTAGAACTTTTAGCTGAATTTGGTGCGGTTGCCCGGAAAAATGAGCTAAAACTTTTCTTATTAGTCGACGACGTCGCATTAGTTTCGCAGTATGCTGCTGAACTGGTGGCTGCTTCAGACGCGGTTGTCCTACGGATAAAAGAGCAAGCGCAAGCGCGCAAAGCAAGATTTATTTTGCGCGAGCAAGCAACAAAATTGGCGAAAGAATTTCACGTTTATATTGCTTTTGGGATTGTTATTTCGGCAACCTTGCAAGCTGCGGAAGAACGGGCGATGCTACTTTCTCAGCTTGGTGATAAGCCGCTTTTTTCGCATTTGCCTTACGCCGTCGGTACGGTTTACGACATTAGTGACGCAATTGAAAGCTGGATTGGGACTGGGGC
>JAXFDG010000195.1:0-16397 GCA_034173665.1 Arcanobacterium sp. | reverse complement strand
ATGAACGAACTCGAGTCAGAGTACAGCACTAAGCTTGACGAGACCCCTCAGTCTTGTTGCTGAGGATAATCCATACTAGACGATTAGAGGAGCAAAAATGGGATTTGATCCTTTGCTATTTCTTGCGGCATTCGGTGGCGGCGCATTCGGCGCAGCTATCGGTGGACAGACCGCCTTTATCTTTACCGGTATTGCATACTTTGTAGGCCTCGGTGCTTACATTGGTGGCTTCAATGCTGCTCCATTCATGGATAATGTAGTATTCGGCCCAGTATTTGGCCCACATATTGCTTTCGCAGGTGCTGTTACCGCAGCTGCTTACGCTGCAAAGCGTGGCGTAATGGCTAACGGTGCAAATGGTCGCGATATCGTGACCCCACTTGCTGGTCTTGGCCGTTCAGACGTGCTCGTAGTTGGTGGTGTGACCGGTATGATCGGTTACGTTCTCAACCTTGCACTTGCATACATCTTCCCTGCACTTACCGTTAATGATCCTGCACTCCACTACAACGGAGACATCATTGGTCATACCGATACCGTTGCGCTAACCATTATCATCTTGGCAATTGCAACCCGCTACATCTTCGGCTCCACCGGCCTCTTCGGTAAGAAGTACGGCCTTCTCGGTGTTGGCGAAGGCAAGCACTGGGTTGACTTCCAGGAAGGCTGGGGCTTCACCGCTCTTGTAGGTCTTGCAACCGGTATTCTTTCCGGTTTTGCTTCACTCGTTCTTCTACGGAACTTCTTCGAATCTGGAATTCTTGCTCACGCAGCTCTTATCGGCTGGGCAATCGGTGCTGTTTCTTTGACCTTCCTTTCCCTTGGTCTAAAGACTCCAGTAACCCACCACATGACCATTATTGCTTCGATTGCAGCAATCAAGTTTGCTCCAGTTGTTACCGGAACCTCCGACGTTACCGCTTGGACCTCCGGTGCTCTCGCAATCGTTGTTCTTATTGCTGGCCTCTTTGGCCTCATCTCCGGTCTTCTTTGTGAAGCTCTTGCACGTGCAACCAATGCTGAAGGCGATACTCACATCGACCCTCCTGCATTTGCAATCTTCATCCTTACCACTGTGATTTTCGTAATCCTTGCGATTTTGATCTAATCACTGGACCGAGAGAAGCACAAAAAATTCTGTTGGGTTAGTGATTGGATAGCTAACCACTAACCCAACAGGGGGTGATTCCACTGCTGGAATCAAATTGGAAATGGGTAAGCGGAAGGAAGACCTAATGACCGAACTTGGTTGGCCAACAGAATTTGCTCAAGCTTATGTATTTGATATGGACGGCACGATTTACTTAGGTGATGAACTGCTTCCAGGAGCAAAGCGAATGATTGAGACTCTTCGTGAGAAAGAAATCCCAGTTCGTTTTCTTTCAAATAACCCAACCAAGGATCCGCAACAATATGTGGAAAAGTTGGCAAAGTTAGGTCTTCCAACTGCGATTGAAGATATTTCCAATACGGTTGTAACGACTCGCAACTGGTTGTTGCAGAACCATCCAGACGCAAAGCTTTTCGTAATCGGAGAAGAACCACTACAGCGAGCACTTCGTGAAGCAGGTTTTGAACTAACTGAAGATCCAGAACAGATTGATGTAGTTGTTGCTTCATACGATCGCGGATTTAACTATGAGAAGTTGCAGATTGCTTTCGATGCAATTTGGTTCCATCGTCGAGCAATCTTAATTCAAACTAACCCAGATCGTTTCTGCCCATTCCCGGGTGGACGTGGAGAACCAGACTGTGCCGCAATTACTGCCGCAATCGAAGCTTGCACCGGCGTAAAGTGCAGTGCAAACCTTGGAAAACCATCACCAATCATGCTCGAATCTTCTATTTCGGATCTTGATGTAGAACTATCCAAATGCGTTATGGTTGGAGATCGGCTACAAACTGATATTCAAATGGCAATCGACTGCGGAATGCTTTCGGCTTGCGTTTTAACTGGAGAAGCAACACTTGATGATGTTGCGGCTCGAACTCCAGATCAACGTCCAACATGGACTCTTGATCGAATCGATAAACTTATCCCACAATCTGTGTGGGAAGAAAAAGGTTGGACTGAGGCTGACTAACGAAAATAGTCACTCTTTCAACTAAAAGATATGTAAACATATCGCTCCGCTCTTGCATTGTAGTCAACCAGTTAAAACTGGACTAAAAGCCTGATAACGAAACTAAAATTCACCAAAACTAACTGGCCTTGACTTCGTGCATCCAAAAATCAATAACCATAGTTCCTACTACTCAACGGAGAGAACCATGAAATCAACTGGACCATACTTCCTAGGTATCGATTTCGGTACCGAATCTTGTCGAGTTGCAATCTTCGACGCCGTCGGCTCACCGCAGTATTTTGCGGCAACTCCATACAAGACCACTCACCCACGTCCAGGCTGGGCCGAGCAAGATCCAGAAGAATGGTGGCTGGCACTCCAGGCATCATGCCGTAAGGCGCTTGAGCAGTCTGGCATTAGCCCATCTGAAATTGTTGGTATTTCCTACGATGCAACAACCATGACTGTTGTTCCAATGAAGGAAAACGGCGATGCACTTCGCCCAGCAATCATGTGGATGGATGTACGTGCAACCGAACAGGCAGCACGCGCACTCGACTCCGATTCTGTGGCACGTCTTTACAACGGTAACGGTACTTCTCCAGCAACCGCTGAATGGTACCCATTCAAGGCTGCATGGTTACGCGAAAATGAGCGTGAAACCTACGATGCCGCATACCGCCTTGTAGATGCTCCAGACTGGTTGACCTTCAAGCTCACCGGCGAATGGACCACAAACATCAACTCTGCAGCACTTCGTATGTACTACAACCGCAACCATGGCGGTTGGCCAGTAGATTTCTACGAGCATATTGGCTGTGGCGATGTATTCGATAAGATTCCAGAAAATGTAAAGGATCTTGGCGAACCAGTTGGTACCCTTTCCACCATCGCAGCTCAACTTCTTGGTCTCGTACCAGGTATTCCAGTTGCTCAGGGCTGTGCTGATGCTTGGGCAGGCCAGATTGGTATGGGTGTAGTTGAGGCAGGTTCTCTCGCACTCATCACCGGTTCTTCACACGTTCTTACCGGTCAGGCTGCAGAGCCAGTACACGGTGATGGCTTCTTCGGTGCTTACACCGACGGCGTCATCAAGGGCGAATACACCGTTGAATGTGGTCAGGTTTCCACCGGTTCCGTGCTTAAGTGGTTCAAGGATCAGTTTGCTGGCGAGACCGTACATGCTGCTGAGAAGATTGGTCTTAACCCATACGACGTACTTAACCGTCAGTCGGCAGAAATCCCACCAGGGTCTGATGGCCTCATCATCAACGAATACTTCCAGGGCAACCGTACCCCATACACCGATTCCAAGGCTCGCGGCATGATTTGGGGTCTCTCACTCCACCACACCGCAGCACATGTATACCATGCAATTCAAGAATCGGTTGCTTATGGTACTGCACATAATGTACGTAAGCTCAAGGCTGCTGGCATTGCTGTGAACAAGATTGTGGCAGCAGGCGGTGCAACCAAGTCCCCAGACTGGATCCAGATGCATGCAGATGTGTCCGGTGTTCCAGTAACCGTGACCGAAGTTGGCGATGCAGTTGTTCTCGGTACCTGTATGCTCGCTGCAGTTGGTTCAGGCGTTTACTCCTCGATCCAGGAAGCTGCAAAGCACATGGTTCACGAAATCGACGTTTACCAGCCAAACCAAGAGCGTCACGAAGAATACCAGTTCTACTTGGATCGTTACTGTGAAGGCTACCCAGCACTTCGCGAGCAGATCCACACTCTTGTAGATCACGAAGCAAAGAAGTAATTAAGTCCGAAAGGTCGCTGCAATGGCAAGCAAACTAATTGAAACCGCTCTTGAGACAGCAAATGAAACCAAGGCAATTGCCTTTGGCCCAGATGTACTCAAAGAAGTTGGACCAATGTTCCGTGAGCTCTTCCCAGAGAACCGTGCGTTGGTTGTAGCAGATGAGAACACTTTTGCTGTGGTTGGTCAAGAAGTTATCGCTTCCCTCGAAGCTGCTGGTGTGGTGCAAGCTGAACCATACATCTTCCCTGGAACTCCAACCCTTTATGCTGGATATGAAAACGTGGAAATTCTCCGTGAATTCATTCGTCCGCTAGAAGACGTCATTGTGGTTTCACTTGGTGCTGGAACATTGAATGACATTGCCAAGCTTGCTTCTGGTGAGCTCGGACGTGAATACATCAATGTTTGTATGGCGGCCTCCGTAGATGGATTCGCATCATTTGGTGCATCTATCTCTCGTGACGGATTTAAGATTACTCGCGATTGTCCTGCCCCTGCAGGTCTGGTTATGGATTACAAGGTTATCCAGGAGGCACCGGCTCGCCTCACTGCAACCGGTTACGGCGATCTTATTGAAAAGATTCCTGCCGGTGCCGACTGGATCCTTGCTGACGAACTTGGGATTGAAGCAATTGATCCATACACTTGGGATCTTGTACAAGGCCCACTTCGTGAGTCCCTCGGTAATCCACAGGCTATTGCAGATGCAGATGAAGCAGCAATTGCAAAACTTGGCGAAGGTCAGCTGATGTCAGGTTTGGCAATGCAGTCGTTGCAGTCCTCGCGTCCAGCTTCTGGCGCTGGCCACCAATTCTCTCATTGTTGGGAAATGGAAGGCCATGGACTTGACTGGGAGCCACCACTCTCACATGGATTCAAGGTTGGTATTGGAACCATTGCTTCTTGTGCACTCTGGGAAGAATTCCTCAAGTTCGAAGTTGAAGATTTCGATATTGATCGAGCTCTTGCAGCAGTGAAGTCTGAGGAAGAAATTGAAGCAACTGTGCGCGGTGCTTTGATTCCACGGATTGCTGATGAAGCAGTTAAGCATTCTCTTGGAAAGCGAATCGAAGGTGACGCCCTCCGTGAGCGCCTTGAGTTACTTAAAGAGAAGTGGCCAGTAATCAAGGAAAAGTGCGAAAAGCAGCTAGTAACTGCAGCTGAAGCAATGGAAATGCTAAAGACTGCTGGAGCTCCGCATCATCCAGAACTAATCGATATTTCAATCGAGAAGTTAAAGAAGACCTATCTTGATGCACAAATGATTCGTCCACGTTACACCGTGCTCGATGTGCTTACCGATTTAGGTGTGCTTGAAGAAGTAGTTGAGCGTTTGTTCTCAGAAGATGGCTTCTGGGGTCAGCACCCAACTGCAGAATAAGTACTTAAAACTTCATGTTGTGGGCTAGCGGCGTCGCTGGCCCACAACAGTTATCGAGAAAAGAGAAAAACATGGCTAACGAAAAGTATGTAGTAGGTATCGATTTCGGTACGCTTTCTGGCCGCGTCGTCGTCGTTCGTACTTCTGATGGTGTCACCGTAGGTGAAGCCGTTAAGGAGTACACCCATGGAGTAATGGACACCAAGCTCACCGCAGGTGATGGGCAGACCCTTCCACCTGAGTTTGCGCTCCAAGTTCCAGCTGATTACATGGAAGTGTTTGCGCAGGCAATCCCAGAAGCAATTGCTGCTTCCGGAGTAAATAAGGAAGATATTGTCGGTATCGGCGTGGATGCTACTTCTGCAACCGTTTTCGTGACCACAGCTGATGGTACTCCAATTAATGAACTTCCAGGATTTGAAAATAATCCACATGCATACATCAAGCTTTGGAAGCATCATGGGGCACAGGACCAAGCTGACCGTCTCGTGAAGCTAGCACAAGATCGTAACGAACCATGGCTTGGTCGTTATGGTGGAGTTCTTTCCAGTGAGCTACTCCTTCCGAAGGTTCTTGAAATTTTCGAAAAGGCTCCAGAAGTTTATGAGAAGACCGATGTAATTATTAATCTTCTTGATTGGGCTACCTGGAAGCTAACTGGAGTTCTTGCATACTCTGCAGGCGATTCTGGATACAAGCGGATGTACCAAGATGGTTCATACCCAAGCAAGGAATACCTTGAGGCAGCAGCTCCTGGTTTTGGTGATGTTTTTGAAACTAAGATGGCTGGCGAAATTATTCCACTTGGTGGAAAGGTTGGCGAAGTTACTGCAGAAATGGCTGAGCTTACTGGCCTTCCAGCAGGTATTGCAGTAGCTGCAGGAAACATTGATGCGCACGTTGTTGTTGCTGGTGCAAATGCGGTAAAGCCAGGTCAGCTTACAGCAATTATGGGTACCTCAACCTGCTATGTTGTTTCTACTGAAGAATACAATGACTGCCCAGGTATTTTTGGTACCGTTCTTGGTGGTGCAGTTGATGGTCTTTGGGGTTACGAAGCAGGTCAGACAGCTGTTGGTGATATCTTCGCTTGGTTCACTGATTCTCATGTTCCAGCAGAATATGTGGCAGAAGCTAAGGAAGCTGGAATTTCTGTGCACGAATTGCTGGTTCGCAAGGCTGAAGCTCAGGAAATTGGCGCACACGGTATTGTTGCGCTTGATTGGTTTAACGGAAATCGTTCGCCACTTTCTGACTCCTTGCTTTCAGGTTTGATTCTTGGCCAAACTTTGACCACCAAGCCTGAAGATACTTACCGTGCGTTGCTTGAATCCACAGCATTCGGTGCTCGCGTAATTATCGAGAACTTTGAGGCACACGGCATCGAGATTAAGGAAATTGTTGGTGCAGGTGGTCTGTTAAAGAACAAGTTCTACATGCAGATGCTTTCCGATATTACTCGTCGTCCAATCCATGTTTCTAACGCTCCACAAACCGGTGCTCTCGGATCTGCAGTTTTCGCAGCGGTAGCAGCAGGCGTTTATGACAACGTTCTTACAGCTTCTGAAGCAATGGCAGATACTACGGAAAATGCTTACCTCCCAGATGAGACTCGTGCTGCGAAGTACGACAAGCTCTATGAGGTTTACCAGGAGCTTTCAGACTTCTTCGGAAAGTCTGAAGATTCCTTGATGCATCGTTTGAAGGCAATCAAGGCTTCGACTTTCTAAGTCTTTTCCGTCTTTCAAAACAGTAGTGAATCTAGATTCCATTATTGCGAGGAAAAATGAGCATTTGGCAAGAATTAACGGCAACAGAACAAGCATTAGTTTGGGAAGTTCGGGAACGGGTTTCACGGTTGCATCAACACCTTCCAGATAATGGTTTGGTTGTTTGGACTGCAGGAAACGTTTCGGAGCGTGTGCCGGGCTTAGATTTAATGGTAATTAAGCCTTCTGGAGTGCTTTATTCTGAGCTTAGTGCGCAGGCAATGGTTGTCACCGATCTTTTCGGAAACAAAATTGACTGCGCAGATGGAAATGAATTCCAGCCTTCTTCCGATACTTTTGCCCATGCTTATGTGTATCGACATATGCCAGAAGTCGGTGGCGTAGTACATACGCATTCGACCTACGCCACCGCCTTCGCGGCAGTGCATGAACCAATTCCAGTTGTTTTAACAATGATTGCTGATGAGTTTGGTGGAGAAATTCCGATTGGCCCGGTAGCAATTATTGGTGACGATTCAATTGGTGAGGGGATTGTGGAAACTCTGCGCGAGTCAAATTCTCCGGCTGTATTAATGGGGAATCATGGTCCATTTACAGTTGGAAAAGATGGTTTGGCGGCAGTGAAGGCTGCAGTAATGGTTGAAGAAGTTGCTCGCACGGTAGCTGTAGCAAAACAAATCGGGGAGCCAAAGTTGCTCCCAGAAGATATTGTTTCGCGCCTTTACCAGCGCTATCAGCACGTGTATGGGCAAAACTAACAACCCAAAATGGTTTAATATGGAGTAGTTGTTTGGGATCCAGTCTCCACCCAAATAACTACTCCATATTTTTTGTTCACGCGTATCGTGAGCTGCGAGAATTGTAGATAACAGGTAATTATTGTTGAGCTAAGGCAGAGGTGTTGTCCAATGAAGGCGTTGGTGAAGAGTCGCCCAGAAGTCGGGCTTGAACTTTTAGATATTCCAGAGCCAGTTACCGGCCCGAATGATGTAAAGGTGCGGGTTTTGCGGACCGGTATTTGTGGTACCGATGTGCATATCCAACGCTGGGATGCTTGGGCGCAGAAGGCTGTGGCAACGCCGCGAATTATTGGCCACGAATTTGTGGGGGAGATTGTTGAGCTCGGAGAGCTCGTTACAGGCCTTGAGATTGGCCAAATTGTTTCCGGTGAAGGGCATTATGTGTGCGGCCGGTGTCGCGCTTGTCTTGCCGGACGCCGTGAACTTTGTGCGAATACTCTCGGTATTGGATACTCGGTCGACGGCGCAATGTGTGAATACTTTGTATTCCCGGCAGCTAATGTCTGGGTTCATCCGCAAGATTTAGACCTTGACGTGGCTGCAATCTTTGATCCATTTGGGAATGCTGTGCACACCGCGTTGCAATTTCCATGTTTAGCTGAAGACGTGCTTGTTTCTGGAGCTGGGCCAATTGGAATCATGGCGGCTCTTGTAGCGCAATTCCAAGGTGCACGGCATGTGGTTCTTTCCGATATTTCTGATGAACGTCTCGCTTTAGCGGAGAGTTTAGGAATTAAGACCACCGTTAATGTGGCGAAACGGGAACTGATTGATATTTACCCGGAGCTAAATATGAAAGAGGGGTTCGACGTCGGTCTGGAGATGTCGGGCGCTGCGCAAGCGATTCGTTCGATGATTGACCATATGGTGCATGGCGGCCGAATTGCGATGCTGGGAACACCAATTGCGGATGTTTCTCTTGATTTACAGAAGATTATTTTCAATATGTTGACGCTACAAGGCGTGACCGGGCGGCGAATTTTTGAAACTTGGTATGCGGCTTCAGCGCTGGTCAGTTCAGGATTAGATATTTCGGGAGTGATTACAGATCGACTTCCGTACACAGAGTATGAGCGCGCTTTTGCAATTGCTGGAGACGGTAAGTCTGGCAAGGTTGTTTTGAACTGGGTGGACTAAGGAGAACTAGGATGAGTGCACAAACTTTTGCGGCGATGAGCGAGTATCTACAAGGGGAGATCGCAGCCTTAAAGGAGCAGGGGCTCTATAAAACTGAAGGAGCTCTGACCACGGCGCAATCTGCCGTTATTGGAGTCGAAGATGGTCGTGAAGTAATTAATCTTTGCGCTAACAATTATCTTGGTTTAGCTGATTCTCCAGAGTTGATTGCGGCTGCGAAGGAAGCCCTAGATAACTGGGGTTTCGGGATGAGCTCGGTACGTTTTATTTGTGGTACACAAACGCAGCATACACAGTTGGAATCATAACTCACTAAGTTTTTCCACACAGAGCAGGCAGAACAGTGGGATACAATTTTGTATTCATCTTGCTTTGACGCCAATGGGGGACTTTTCGAGACCCTTTTCGGCAAGGAAGATGCGATTATTTCCGATGAGTTGAATCATGCTTCGATTATTGACGGCGTGCGTTTAAGTAAGGCGGCACGTTTCCGTTACAAGAACCGCGATATGGCGGATCTGGAAGCACAACTTCAGGCTGCTACTGCGGCAGGGGCGCGGTTTAAGGTGATTGCAACCGATGGCGTCTTTTCGATGGATGGTTATCTTGCGCCACTGCCAGAGATTTGCGACCTTGCCGAAAAGTATGATGCTTTGGTGATGGTGGATGATTCCCATGCGGTGGGATTTATGGGTGAGACTGGGGCAGGAACTCCAGAGTATTTCGGGGTTTCGGAGCGGATTGATATTTTGACCGGTACGCTCGGCAAAGCACTTGGTGGCGCTTCGGGTGGTTATACCTGCGCGCGGAAAGAAATTGTTGAAATTTTGCGGCAGCGTTCCCGTCCTTACCTTTTCTCGAATTCGCTGGCTCCAGCAATTACTGGCGCGACGCTACGGGTTTTACAGCTAGTGCAAGAGTCTGGTGAGCTTTTGGCGCAGTTACGAGAAAATACCGAGTATTTCCGGGCGGAGATGACTGCTCGTGGCTTTGAAATTCCAGAATCGACGCATCCAATTGTGCCGGTAATGTTTGGAGATGCTGTTGTTGCCGCAAAAATTGCTGACGCCGTATTGGCAAGAGGGGTTTATGTGCGAGCATTTTCGTATCCAGTGGTTCCGCAAGGAAAAGCACGGATTAGAACGCAGCTTTCGGCAAAGCTAACACGTGAACAATTAGATAAGGCAATTTCTGCTTTTGTTGCAGCGCGAGAAGAAGTGCTTGGAAACTAAGAAATTTTTGGAGCTAAGAAGAAGTTTTTTTCGGGGGGGGGAGTTAAAGAACTTCTGAGGATTTAAGAAGTTCTTTAACTCCTGCCAAGTTCGTCAAGATAAATCTCGATAAAGTGGGCGACGGCGTCGTCTCGATGATGACCGATTTGAGCCTTAGCTACAGCTTTTACTTCGTCTCGAGCATTTTCCATCGCGATTGGCAAACCAATTGCAGAAAGCCAGGCGACGTCGTTTCCGCCGTCTCCAAATCCGAGAATCTCTTGCATTCGCCACCCGCGTTGTTCAGCTACCAAAGCAAGAGCGCGATCTTTGCCTTCGCCATTCGCAACAAGCTCGAAAAAGTTATCCATTGAGCGGTAAATACCGGGGAATCTTCGTTGCAGTTCTGGCGTTAGTTGGTCAAGATACGTCGTATCGTAATGCGCGAACATAATATCGTAGACTTCATCTCCGGGGACTTCTCTCAGAGGTCGTTCCTCTACCTTAAAAACAGCGTAACCATCGCGGCTAAAAGGGGAATCTTCGATAACTTTTTCCATAATTAGGGTGTTTTCGCAACTGAAGATAACGACTAAGCCAAATTCATCTGCGGTTTCAATCCACTGGGTAAGTAATTCATCGGTGAATGGCGCAGCATGAAGTAATTCCCCGGTTTCAGTATCTCCGACTAGGGCCCCATTACAAGCAATAGCGATTCCATGGTGGCCAGCGTCTATTAAAGGTTGTGAAGCTATCGGAAGATTTCTTCCGGTGATAATCACTGGTTCAATTCCGGCTAAGCTGAGTGCTGAGAGTGCTGCGATTGCGCGAGGAGAAACACGGGCATCTGCTCCGGCAAGAGTCCCATCAACATCGAAAGCCATTGCGGGGACTCGTCCGATTTTACGAGTAAAATTTCGGATTTCTGATTCTTGTGAAAAAATCGGAAGCTCTGCAGGGGAGATTTTCTCTTTGCGGGTTTGGGCTTGGAAATCAGAATTTGCAATATTCATCGTGCATCATTCTAGCTGATAAGAATAAGGGAGCGCTGATAAGAACAATTAAGCGGATTGAAGCGCAAATTTTCAGGATTTGATACGCCACAATCCGCTTAATCATATTTTTTATGAATCTGCTTGCTATGTTTACTTACTTCGTTTTACAGGCAATACCAAGAAAGCTCCAAGCACTGTAACTGCGCCACTGACGAGATAAAGACCGGGATATCCACCGAAAGCGCTAAGTGCGAATGCTGCAGTTACGCCGGCCATCATATTTGTGATGCCGACTGTGAGCGTCATTAGTGACATATCGCGAGCGCGGGTTTCTGGATGCGGAAGAACTTCGTTAATTAAAGCTTGATCCACTGAGGTGAAGGTGCCCCAAGCGATACCGAGAACTACTCCGGCAGCGATAACTAGCGGGAAAGATTCTACGAGAGCCATCGCCATAGAAGCCAAACCAGCCAGCACAGCTGCCAAGACTACGAAAATCTTGCGCTTTTGGAGCTTATCTGACCATTGCCCACCAATAATTGCGGAGATTACGGTAAAGAGTGCATAGGCCACGGTCAAAATCATCACGCCAGTTTCAGCATTTAAGGAAAAGAGGGAATTTGCTTCTGTGCACTTTTCGGCAACCTTTGAAATCTTCGCGATATCTTTCGGGCTACCCAGCACGCAAACATGGTCTTGAAGGTAATAGAACAAGAAGAAGAGTGCTACATAATTGCCGAGATGAACGACGAAACGTGCAGCAAAAACCCAGAAATAATCAACGTAATCACGGAAGTGGAATTTAGTTTTTTGGCTTTGCTGCTCCATTAATGCTTTTGCTGCTTCGCGTTCTTCGCGCTCACTTGCATGGATTTCTACGGAATGCTTCCAAGTGCCGGAGTAAACGTAGAACATCATAATTGCGATGAAGAGTACGACAATCGCGATATATGCCTGACGTAGTGGAAGTACTGCCGCGAAAATCGTACCGGCAACCATGCCGAGGGTGTAGGTTGCGCCAAGCACGCCGGAAATCTTGCCGTATTGACGTTGTGGCACAGTATCAGGAGCTAGGGTCAAAATATTATTTGTACTCAAAACGGTGAAGAATTGGAAGGCGCCCCAAGTAGCAACCATCATCCAATAGCTCGGAGTGAAGGAGAGGGCAACTAGAGCTGCCGACGCGCCAAAAACACCAATCAGAATCCAAGGGAGGCGTTTTCCGATGCGGGTATTTGTGATGTCAGACATTGACCCGGCAATTAACGAAGCAAATACTTGGATCGCACCGCCGATGGTCATCAGCATGCCGAGCATGGCTTCCTTGTTTCCACCTTCGAGCCCGGAAAGAAAGTCCATCTGGTTCGCAAGCAGAATCTGGCTTGGCGCAGCCCAAGAAATACAGGTTGCAAAGTAGAGCAAACCATATGTGCTAACCCATTTTCGGCTTACATCTGGGCGACGATTTGTGTCAAAACCAGCTTCTACTTCTAAAGACATTTCACTCATTACAAATACCTTTCACGAATATCGTCATTGATTTCGCCAGCGTTA
The DNA here is from genome assembly GCA_034173665.1 of Arcanobacterium sp. Lineage (GTDB taxonomy): Bacteria > Actinomycetota > Actinomycetes > Actinomycetales > Actinomycetaceae > Arcanobacterium_A. The sequence continues at coordinate 3,755 of JAXFDG010000195.1, read as the reverse complement.
ATAATATCGCGTAACATTTTGGCCGATTCTTTTACTTTCCGGTTTAGTGTGCCCGGTTCCATTCCGACAATCCCAAAGTGCGGAATCATTCCTTCTGCCCATTCCCAATTATCAACAAAGCACCAGTGATAATAGCGTTCAAAAGGAAGACCACTTTTAATCATCTGCATGAAATGATCATGTAAGTACTTTCTGCGGAAACGTTCAGAAGCCGGGTCGATACCGTCACCATTATCTGCGCAACCGTTTTCAGTGACCCAAATCGGGAGGTGGTGGCGGTGGTAAAGTTCGCCCACGACGTCGGTAAGCCCTTGCGGGAAAATTTCCCAACCTAAATCGGTTACGGGTGTTCCCGGGAACACGCCGTCGCTAAGAAATCCTGAGGCGGAACGGGTGTAATAGTTGACGGCGATGACGTCGCAGTATTTTCCGGCTTGTAAGTCTTTAGGGCGGATGCCGAGTAATGGATGGAATTTCCCGGTGAAGCAAGCATCTTCGATAATGCGTTGGAATAAGAATTCGGTTACTTTTGCACTGAAGCGGTGTAGGGGATTGCGTGGATTCAATGGGTCAAAAGCACGAATTGCATGGGCGAATGAAACTTGGATTTTCCGGCCAGGACGGTCTAATTTTTGATGGATTAATTTATAGGCGCGAATATGGGCTACAGCGAAGCACCGAAGCATCGCAAACAATTTCCGGAAAGATTTTTCTCCAGTTGGGAAGACTCCGTATAGATGTGAATTTGTGGCAAGAATATTTGGTTCATTAACTGTGATCCAGTCATCAACGAGGTCGCCAAGATGCTTTAAAACTTGTGAAATAAAGCGGAGAAACAGTGAAACATTTTCAAGCTTTGTAAATCCTCCAAGGTCATCAAACCATTGTGGGTGACCAAAATGGTGCAAAGTGACTAGAGGACGAATTCCACGTTCTTTTAAATCAATAATTTCTTCGCGATAGCGTTCTAGGGCGGTGAGATCAAAGTTTCCTGGTTTTGGCTCAATCCGGGCCCAGTCGATTGAAATCCGGGCAATTTGCAAGTTAAGTTCTTGCATTAACGCATTGTCTTCACGCCAGCGATTCCAATGGTCAGTTGCTGGTTCAGGACTGGAGCCGTCGGCAATTTTTCCCGGAGTATCCGCCCATTTATGCCAATTAGTATAAGGAAGGCTACCTTCAATTTGGACGGCAGCTGATGCAGTGCCGATTAAAAAATTCACCTTTGAATTAGTCATAGTGAAATATTAGCAATTTATGTCGAGTTTCGGCAGGTTTCTGGTACCTGAAGTTTTAGTATTTCGTGGTGATGGTGTTTTGATTTCGCGGTTGTGGTGTTTTTGAACCTGAATGATTTGGACGAAGCTGCATTTTGAAAATTTGATAATTACAGTTGAATATTGTGAATTTGCCAAAACTAAGTGAAGTGGATCGAGTTTCCTTCTCTCTTTCAGTGGCAACTGGTCTTTACGGGATTTCTTTTGGGGCTCTTGCCATTGCCGCCGGATTAGCAGCCTGGCAAGCAATTACGCTTTCGCTGTTGATGTTCACAGGTGGGAGTCAATTTGCCTTTATTGGAGTGATTGCCGGGGGCGGTACTCCGATTGCAGCACTTAGCGCAGCATCCTTGGTTGGTGTGCGGAACGCAATCTATGGAATGCAAACTCGTTTGTATGTGCGGCCCCAAGGCTGGCGGAAACTTCTGGCAATTCACGTTTCAATTGATGAATCGATTGCGGTAAGCACAAGTCAAAAAGACCCTGATTTGGTGAAACGTGGATTTTGGATGACGGGTCTGGGTGTTTATTTATTTTGGAATCTTTGTACCGTGATCGGGGTATATCTGGGTAATTCAATTGGGGACCCAAAAGTTTGGGGGCTCGACGGCGCGGCAGTTGCGGCTTTTATCGGGTTGTTGTGGCCGCGATTGGTTTCTCGTGAACCGGTTGCGCTCGCAATTGTTTGTGCGGCCGTGACAATAATTGCGGTTCCCTTTGTGCCTGCAGGGATTCCAATTATTATCGCTGCATTTGTTGCTGGAATTTGGTCTTGGCGGTGTTTCGTCAACGAGAAAAATAAATCTGCAGTATTAGTGGATGCCCAAGAAGCAGTGGATTTAGTGGAACCGCGATAGGGGGAGTAATGACTTTTTCTTTCTGGCTGTTCCTTTCGTGTCTTGTTGCTTTTGTAATTAAAGCTTGTGGATTTTTCCTTCCTGAAAGTTACTTAGATCGGCCGGTTGTGACAAAAATTGCAGGGTCGGTGACGGTTGGGTTGCTGGCAGCTTTAATTGCCACAAATACTTTTGTTACGGAACAAGAGATTGTGGTTGATGCGCGGCTTGGAGCTCTTGCGGTGGCGGTGGCTGGTTTTAGTTTTCGTCTCCCATTTATTCTTGTAGTTTTATTGGGAGCTGCTGCCGCTGCGTTATTGCGGTTTTTGGGAATGCCTTAAGTTTGATATCGGCTTCTGTCCCGGATTGGATAAGTTTCACGTGTTGTGAACAAAATGAGAATTTGACCAAAGTCCTAATTCTGTTTTGGCGATTTTCTGCGGTATTATTTGTTGCGGAATTACAAAATACCCGGGGTGGCAACCGCCATCCTCGCAAGTCCCAACGGAGGGAAATAAATGACGAAGTATGTTTACAGCTTCACCGAGGGCGATAAGGAACAGAAGGATCTCCTCGGCGGCAAGGGTGCAAACCTTGCAGAGATGACCAATCTTGGTTTGCCAGTGCCTCCAGGATTTACCATCACGACCGAAGCCTGCCGCGCATACCTAACAGTGGGTACTGTGCCGGAGACTCTCGATGTTGAGGTAACTGCTGCTATTCGTGGTGTTGAGGCTGCGATGGGTAAGAAGCTTGGCGACGCTAAGGATCCATTGTTGATGTCAGTGCGTTCTGGTGCGAAGTTCTCCATGCCAGGCATGATGGAAACTGTTTTGAACATTGGCTTGAACGATGAATCTGTTCTTGGCCTTGCAGAGCAGTCTGGAAACGAGCGCTTTGCTTGGGATTCTTACCGTCGTTTGATTCAGATGTTCGGTAAGACCGTGATGGATATCGACGGCGAGCTCTTCCACGATGCACTCCACGGCTTGCAGGAGCGTAAGGGCTACAAGGGCGACCTTGATATGACCACTGAAGACCTCAAGCAGCTTGTTGCTGAATACAAGGAGATTGTAAAGAACGCTACCGGTTCTGACTTCCCACAGGATTCCCGCTACCAGCTCGATATGGCTGTAGAAGCTGTTTTCCGTTCCTGGAACACCGATCGTGCACGTCTTTACCGCCGTCGTGAGCGCATTCCAAATGATCTTGGTACTGCAGTAAACGTTCAGACCATGGTTTTCGGAAACATGGGTGAAGGTTCCGGTACTGGTGTTTGCTTCACCCGTGATCCTTCAACCGGACACTCCGGCGTTTACGGTGATTACCTTGAGAATGCTCAGGGTGAAGACGTCGTAGCTGGTATCCGTAACACTCTTTCCCTTGCAGACCTCGAGCAGATCGACAAGAACTCCTACGATGAGCTCCGTAAAATTATGGACAAGCTCGAAGTTCACTACCGTGATATGTGTGATATCGAGTTCACCATTCAGCGCGGAAAGCTCTGGATGCTCCAGACTCGTGTGGGTAAGCGTACCGCTTCAGCTGCATTCCGTATTGCAGAACAGCTCGTTGGCGAACGCCTTATCACTCGTGATGAAGCAGTAACCCGCGTAACCGGTGACCAGCTCACCTCTTTGCT
>JAXFDG010000194.1:0-3852 GCA_034173665.1 Arcanobacterium sp. | reverse complement strand
AGTTTTATTTCGAGATTCGTTTCATTACGAAGTCAGTAATAATAAAAGGAGTCATTAATAATAAAAGAGCGTCGCCGATAATAAAATTTCCTTATTTCAGAACAACAAATTAATCTTGAATAAGAATTCAACCTACAGCGTTACTAATTTCTTTGGCTTTAAAATCTCCTATGAAGAAATTGCGTAAAAGATTAATAGAACGTGAAATTATTAAGGATTTCAGATGGTCCATATCGTATTTCATGAACCAAAAATTGCCGGAAATACCGGAGCAGCAATTCGTCTTGCCGCATGCACCGGAGCAACATTGCATCTTGTAGAACCACTTGCTTTCAACTTTGATGACGCACATTTAAAACGTGCCGGCTTGGATTATCACGACCTTGCCGAAATGGTAATCCACAAAGATTGGGAAGCAGCAAAAGAATATTTCGGCCCAGATGCACGAATCTTTGCTTTCACCTCTCACACCGAAAATTCCTACGCAGATATTAAATATCAGGAAGACGACGTGCTCCTCTTTGGCTCAGAACCTACCGGTCTCCCCCAAGAAGTTCTCGACGACCCTCGATTAACAGCTTGGCTAAGAATTCCAATGCTTCCAGCCCGCCGATCTTTAAACCTAGCAAACTCAGCCTCAATTGCAGTCTATGAAGCTTGGCGTCAGCTTGGATTTAACGGTGCCGCACCAATTAGTTAAGTTCGGTTTTTACTTAAATTAAGTTTCTTTAACTAAAACAAGTTCTTCGTATATCACAGATAACCTTTAGTTTTAGAAAACTACATCTACCATTTTCCCAAAAGCTGTGTATACCCTGCAGACATTTGTTGTGTATACACAGATATTTGGACTCATGAGTACTCCAAGTGCGGCAGAATTGCTGCTTTCACAAGAACTTGCACGTCATATCAAAGGACGTCGTCTAGCTTTAAAGAAAACTCAAGAACAAGTTGCGAATGAAGCCGGGATTGACCGTAATCACTACCAAAATATTGAATCAGGAAGATCTGACCGCCGAAGTCAGAATCCCTTAAATCCGCAGCTATTTACAATTGCACGTCTCGCTACCGCACTAGAATGCACAATCAGTGAACTTCTCGCTTCTCCTGGAGAAAAATACAGTGCCGCAGTAGAGCGTTTCGAGTGGCGATAAACTTTTACTTTATCGAGGTTGTAGTTCCCAAGCGGCTAAGGCTCCGGCAGCTGCCACATTTAAGGAATCAACTTCTGCTCGCATCGGAATCACGACGCTATATTTAGTCTGTGCAATTGTCCGCTCGCTTAATCCATCGCCTTCAGTGCCAAGAACTAATGCGACCTTCGAGTCTTTTACTTGCACTTCTGGCAGTGCGGCAAATTCTCGTAAATTTAAAGCATCTTCACGAAGCGCAAGAGAAGCCGTCACCCATCCGGATTCATGCAGTTCCTCAAGAGCTTTCGGCCACGATTCAATTCTGGTCCAAGGCACGTGAAAAACATTTCCCATTGCCACTTTTACTGAACGCCGATAAAGTGGATCAGCACAAGAAGGGGTAACTAAAATTCCGTCAATTCCTAAAGCAGCAGCAGAACGAAATATTGCCCCCACGTTCGTATGATCCACTAAATCTTCAAGGATAAAAATTCGACTAGGACTCCCCGATGGAGAAATTTTTCTAAGAAACTCTGCAAGTTTTGGTAATTCCGGACGATTAAAAGAGCCCATAGCTCCGCGGTGAATTCGATACCCGGTGACTTCTTTTATCTGGTCTTCAGTGGTAAGAAAGATAGTTACTGTTTGCGCATGTGAACTAAGATTTTGAAAGTCTTTCTGGTTCACTTCTTCTAGTAGCGCACGTAACTGCGAAAGATGTTTTGGTGCGGTGAGAAAAGCCCGCGGGTAATGCCCGCTCCTGATGGCTCTTTCGATAACTTTTAATCCCTCTGCTAAATACAGTCCTCGTTCTGTCTCCAACTTTCGACGCAGTGCGATATCAGTAAGGCGAATAAAATCATCTAAGCGGGAATCAGATAAATCCGACAGCTCAACTACTTCAATTTGCAAAATAATCTCAATCTAAACAATATTGTTGGTTTCTTCCCGAACTTTGGAAAGAAACCAACAATATTAATAATTTAATTTGTCAATTGAATTAATCCCCTGGGTAACAACCAATTAACGCAGATTAATTCTCAAGACCAGCATTCCAATTCACAAAATCAGGCTTTCCTTTTAGCCTTCATTTGGTTAGCTAAATTAGCTTAACTTGGTTGCTGTCCAAGTAAATCTTCCGGATTCACTTCTTGGCCAGTATGGGTACCAACATTATCAACATCGCCTGTTGCCCGATCCGCTTCTCCGCGCGCCGCTGCAAGCGCTTGATCCACATCAGGTAGCACAGTTTCAGCTAGTGAACCAGCAAGTTCGCTCTCGCCGGTGAAATCAACTTCAATCTTTTCATTTGAAGTGTCTCCCGAGAAGCCTTTTGTTACTGCATCCAAGGCTGCAGTAAGTTCGGTTGGCACAATCCAGAGCTTAGAGGACGCAGAATTAGCAATTAGCGGCAAAGTCTTAATATATTCATAAGAAAGCAGCTTTGGATCAGCATTCCCACGATGTACTGCGTCAAAGACCTGCAAAATTGCTCGACTTTCACCCTGTGCTTTCAAAATCGTTGATTGTGCTTGACCTTCAGCCCGTAAAATTGCTGACTGCTTTTCACCTTCAGCCGTAAGAATCGCTGATTGCTTTACACCTTCGGCCGTAAGAATCGCAGCTCGACGATCACGTTCTGCTTTCATTTGTTGTTCCATTGCAGATTGCACAGTTGCTGGTGGATCAATCGCTTTTAATTCAACGCGAGAAACACGAATTCCCCAACGTCCAGTTGCTTCATCGAGCACTCCGCGAAGCTGACCGTTGATTTGATCACGACCAGTGAGCGCCTGCTCCATATCCATTGCACCAATAATATTGCGCAAAGTTGTTACTGAGAGCTGCTCGATTGCCGACATCGGATTTGCGATTTCGTAGGTTGCTGCCTCTGGTTGAGTAACCTGATAATAGATAACCGTGTCAATACTTACGACGATGTTATCTGAGGTAATCACAGGTTGCGGCGGAAAAGGCACAACCTGTTCACGCATATCAATACGTTGCCGAACTGAATCAATAAACGGTACTAAGAAATGCAATCCAGGAGTTAAAGTTTTGTGATACTTACCAAGACGCTCAACAATAACCGTATATCCTTGATGTACCTGTAACACTGACTTAAAAATTACAGTGACTACCAGAATCGCGAGAACGATGAAGACAATTGTCGTTGCCCCACCCAAGATACCAATTGTGTCCATGAGGTTCCTTTCGCCTTAACTTCCAGAATTTATCTTTACAAGATTATTTCGCGGTATCACTCAGATTAATGTTCAGTGTTTCCTACATTAATCGGCTCAACTACCAAATGAGCTCCCGAGACTTTTGTTACTATAATTTCCAAGTCAGCAGGGATTGCGCCTTGGACTGACTTTGCACTCCATACTTCGCCTTGCACTTTGACCCGGCCAGAATTTTGTGTAACTTCAAGCAAAGTAACACCCTGTTTCCCAACTATTGCGTCAATATTTGAGGACAAGACTTTTGAACTATTAATCTTATTTCTCACCCAAGGACGGACAAAAAAGAGTGCAAGAAGTGAAACAACTGAGAACACAGTAATTTGCACTACTAAACTTTCCGAAAAAATAGCTACTCCAGCTGCTGCCAGTGCACCAACACTGAGCATCATAAACAGAAAATCAACAGTCAGAGTTTCAAGAATCAACAAGACTAATGCAATTATTGCCCAAATACCCCAAGCCATAAATGAAAC
>JAXFDG010000193.1:0-3444 GCA_034173665.1 Arcanobacterium sp. | reverse complement strand
GGCCTAGTTTAAGGAAATACGACATTATTGTTTACTGATCCCCCGAACTAGCAAACAATAACCACGCTGAAATACCCATGCGAAAAACTAATAAGCAATATTCGCGGCAATAATTGGCGCGATTGCAGTAAGCGCCCGTGCTCGATGCGAAATTCGATTCTTTTCTGCTAAGTCTAGCTCAGCCATTGTTTGCTCGTATCCATCAGGTTGAAAAATTGGATCGTAACCAAACCCACCTTCACCAGCTCTCGCAAAACGTAAAGTGCCAGGCACAAAAGCAGTTTCAGTCCACTCTCCAACGCCAGGAATCACTAATGCAGTAACCGCTGTAAAGCGTGCTCCACGATACTGTTGCGGAACATCTGAAAGCTGCGCTAGCAATAAATCAAGATTTGCTTGATCATCACCGTGTTTTCCCGCCCAACGAGCAGAAAAAATCCCTGGCGCGCCACCGAGGATATCTACACAAATCCCAGAATCATCAGCCAATGCTGGCACACCCAAAGTCTCTGCTATCACACGCGCCTTAATTAAAGCATTACCAGCGAAATCTGGTGCATCCTCAACCGGTTCCGGTAAATCATAATCTCTTGCAGAGGTTACTTCTGAAATTGGAAATCCTGGAATTTCTCGCTCTAAAATTGCGCAAATCTCAATTACCTTATGAGCATTATTAGTGGCAATAACAAGTTTTGGCATCTCCTGCTACCCCTCAAGAACTTCTCGCTGGACATCAGCAAGCTTCTCATTTCCTTTGCGTGCAAGATCAAGCAAAGTATTTAACTCGGCAAAATCAAATGGTTCATTCTCAGCCGTTCCTTGAACCTCAATAAATTTCCCAGAACCGGTCATCACAACATTCATATCTGTATCAGCTCGAGAATCTTCTTCATAAGGTAAATCAAGGCACGGCACGCCGTCGATAATTCCAACAGAAATCGCGCTAACTGAATCACGGAGAACTGGAACTCCAGCCCGTGGTTTAATAAAACCTTCAGCAATTCCCCAAGCCACGGCGTCGGCAAGAGCCACATAAGCTCCAGTAATCGAAGCAGTACGAGTGCCCCCATCAGCTTGGAGCACATCGCAATCAACAACGATAGTATTCTCGCCAAGTGCTGCCATATCGACAACAGCTCGTAAAGACCGTCCCAGTAGACGCGAAATTTCTTGAGTTCGACCAGAAACTTTGCCCTTCACAGATTCACGTTGATTACGAGTATCGGTGGCGCGCGGAAGCATCGCATATTCTCCAGTAACCCAGCCGAGTCCGGAATCTTTCCGCCAACGTGGCACACCTTCGGTAAATGAAGCCACACAAAGCACCTTTGTATTGCCAAATTCAACAAGAACTGAACCTTCACCGGCACTTAAATAATTTCGAGTGATTTTTACTTCTCGAAGTTCTTCTGGCTGGCGTCCATCTTTCCGGGAAAAATTCATAACATACTCCTAAAATCAAAAAGAAAATAACTAAAATTCAATGCTTAAGCCTGGTTCAGCAAGGTCAATTAGTCGTTCGTAGTGTTCCTGCGCTGCAGCCAAAATTGACTCCCGATTTGCCCAAGGGGTGATATGCGTTAACACTAGTCGTTTCGCATTTGCTTCACTAGCCACAGTTCCGGCGCGTCCACCAGTAAGATGAACGCCTCGCACGTCTTCTTGAGTGGCGTCAAAAGCAGCTTCACAAAGGAATAAATCGGCATCTTGGGCAGCTGCCACTAAACCTTCGCAATAATCTGAATCGCCGGAGTAAGTAAATACGACTTGCTGCGTTGGGTCTGCCGCACTTGGCCCCGTAACTCGCACACAAAGACCCTCAATCGTGTGCAGAGCTGCAAAAAATTCAAAACTAAATGGTCCAAGTTTCGCGGTATCCCCTGGCTGCACGTCCACAAACTTGAACTCTGGAATTTGATCACTTTCATCAATATCACCAGCAATCGCCTTCGTGCGCGCTAATCCATTTCCAGGGGTAACTACTGGAATTTGTTTCATCTTTCCCCGTGGATGCCAACGGCGATAAACCTGCATTCCAACAATGTCTACACAATGATCAGCATGCAAGTGTGAAAGTACGATTCCGTCTAGTAACGCCGGATCAACGTAATTCATTGATTGCCCCATAGCGCCTGGCCCTAAATCTAAAATCACGGAAAAAGTGCGTTCAATGCCTGATTCGTCAATCCCCGGAGCTTGCAATAAATAAGAAGACGCCGCACTGTGCTTCCCAGACATCGATCCTGAGCATCCGATTACCGTTAGTTTCATAGCGTACTTTCTTTTCCGAAGTGACTTAGTCTCATTTCGCCTCTTACGACCCGCATCTTCCCTGCGATTTATCTTATAGTTCCTGTTTATTACTTTTATAGTTCCTATTTAGCGCATCAATTTCTGCTTAGTACATCCTCGCCCATTATCGCGAAATAATTTTCTGCACTTCACTCACTTCTGGGCCGAGGAATCGTCTTGCAAGTTTCGCAAATTCGGTTTCATCTCCAGTTGCAAAGAACTGACGTCGTGGCGCTACAGCAAGCTCTGAATTTGATTCAAGAATGTCTCTATCCGCCCCTGAAGAGTCTAAATTACTATCAGCAAAAGCATCATTTTCCGCCAAGGAACGATACACGTCTTTTGCAGTTTCATCGGCAGAATTCACTAAGGTTACTTCATCGCCCATCACATAAGAAATAACTCCGGTCAGCAACGGATAATGGGTGCATCCCAGAACGAGTGTATCTGCTTTCGCTTCTTGAATTGGAGCTAAATATTCACGAGCCACCGCAAGAAGTTCAGCCCCACTAGTAATTCCAGATTCAACGAACTCTACAAAACGAGGGCAAGCCGCCATAGTTAATTCAAGATTTGGAGCCGCCGCGAAAGAATCATCATAAGCTCGTGAGGAAATCGTGGCTTCTGTTCCAATAACCCCAATTTTTCCATTACGCGTAGTGCGCACTGCTGTTCGAACTGCTGGTTGAATTACTTCAATCACCGGAATTCCAAAGCCTCGAGTATAACGTTCTCGGGCATCTCTTAAAACTGCGGCGGAAGCTGAATTACAGGCAATCACAAGCATTTTCACACCGGAATCAACAAGTTCATCCATCACTTTTAAAGCAAGTTCACGAACTTGCGCCAAGGGTTTCGGACCATACGGAGCATTTGCAGTATCGCCAATATAAGTAATTGGTTCATTCGGAAGTTGATCAATAATCGCACGAGCTACAGTTAAGCCGCCAAGTCCAGAATCAAAGATTCCGATTGGTGCGTTATTCATACTCGCCTCTTTCTTCGCTGAACGTTTTAAGTTTAGCTTGTTGAGCGGCGTAAATTCTTATTCCTAATCGCAATCACAAGTGACTCTTGCCACCAAGAAAGCATCGTATAAAGAACAGTCATCATATCTTCTGGAGTTTCAATTTCCGGAAGAGTTTCTTCACT
>JAXFDG010000192.1:0-32753 GCA_034173665.1 Arcanobacterium sp. | reverse complement strand
CGGCCCATTGGACGTAAAGTGTCATTCGTTGCGGTGAAGCGTAACGACTGTCCCTTGCGGGAGACAAGGAAGAGGTCATCACCCTCATTTGCCAGACGTGCCGAAACAACCTGATCAGTAGTTCCGTCTTCATGTTCGCGGAGCTTAATTGCAATCAAACCGCCAGCGCGTGCCGAATCGTAGTCACGCAAACGAGTCTTCTTCACTAAGCCGTCTTCTGTAGCAAGTACTAAGAATTCTGCTTGATCGTAATCACGGATTGAGATTGCGGAAGCAATTCGCTCTTCTGGCTGGAAAGCCAGTAAGTTCGCAATATGCTGCCCCTTTGATTCACGCGAACCTTCTGGAATCTCATAACCCTTGATTCGATAAACTCGACCCATGTTCGTAAAGAACAAGTGCCAGTCATGAGTGGAAGCGACCCGGAAATGTTCTACGACGTCGTCTCCACGAAGCGTTGTTCCCTTAATTCCCTTACCGCCACGATGCTGTGCACGGTATTCAGAAACCTTAGTCCGCTTAATGAAGCCAGAACGAGTAATCGTTACCACGACGTCGTCTTCTGGAATCAAATCCTCCACGCTCATTTCGCCATCAAATGGCAAAATTGTGGTGCGTCGTTCATCGCCAAATTTATCAACGATTTCTTGCAATTCTGTGGATACAATCTTGCGCTGACGTTCAGGCTTTGCCAAAATATCGCGATATTCTTCGCAGAGAGCTTCCTTTTCAGCCTTCTCGTTGAGAATCTTTTGCCGTTCCAAAGCTGCCAGACGACGCAACTGCATTGCCAAAATATGATCAGCCTGGATTTCATTAATATCCAAAAGCTCAATCAAGCCAACCCGGGCTTCATCCGGGGTTTGCGAGCGCCGAATTAAGGCAATCACTTCATCAAGATAATCAAGAGCCTTTGCTAGGCCTTCCAAAATCATCAAACGCTCTTCCGTCTTCTTCAAACGGTAAGCAGTGCGTCGATAAATTACGTCAATCTGATGCTTTACCCAGTAGTAAATAAAGCCGTCCAGCGACAAGGTTCGTGGTACGCCGTCTACAAGCGCAAGCATATTTCCTGGGAAATTATTTTGTAGCTGCGTGTGCTTATAGAGATTGTTCAAAACAACCTTCGCCACGGCGTCACGCTTCAAAACAATCACGATACGCTGACCCGCACGGCCGGAGGACTCATCACGAATATCAGCAATTCCTGGAAGGCGACCTTCCTTAATGCCTTCAACCATTTTGTCAAGTAAGCGATCTGGATTTACCTGGTAAGGAAGATCAGTTACCACCAAACATTGACGGCCATTAATCTCGTCAACTTCAACTACTGCACGCTGCGTAATCGAGCCGTGTCCTGTGCGGTAAAGTTCTTCAATTCCCTTGGTTCCAAGAATTGTTGCTCCGGTTGGGAAATCTGGTCCCTTTACTCGCAGCATTAACTGTGCGAGCAACTCATCGCGGGTGGCTTCTGGATTTTCCAAATACCACTGCACACCAGAAGCAACTTCCCGCAGGTTGTGTGGCGGAATACGAGTTGCCATACCGACGGCGATGCCTTCAGAACCGTTTACCAAGAGATTCGGGAAACGTGCAGTAAGCACGGTTGGTTCTTCTACTGAGCCATCAAAGTTCGGGACAAAATCGACCGTATCTTCATGAATGTCTCGAACCATTTCCACTGCGAGTGGAGCCATTCGCGCTTCTGTGTATCGTGGAGCTGCAGCACCAAGATCACCGGCGGTACCGAAATTACCCTGGCCAGAAACCAGCGGGTAGCGCATCGACCATGGTTGCACGAGACGAACCATCGTATCGTAAATAGCGGCATCACCGTGCGGGTGGAAATTACCCATCACATCGCCAACAATTTTTACTGCTTTTGAGAATGAGGAATCCGGGCGGTATCCGCCATCCCACATCGCATAAATTACGCGACGATGAACTGGCTTTAGACCGTCTCGCACATCTGGCAAAGCTCGACCCACAATAACCGACATTGCATAGTCAAGATATGAAGTTTCCATCTCTCGCTGGAGATCAACTTCTTTAATCTTGCCGTGATTAAAAGCCGATTCTTCTTTCGCCTGCGAACTCTTATCTGAGCCGTTTTGCATCTCAGTATCGTTTACGTTTTCGTTTTCGTTACTCACAATTACCCTTAGATGTCGAGGAAGCGGACGTCGTGTGCGTTACGTTGAATGAAGCTTCGGCGAGAAACCACATCTTCACCCATCAAAATGGAGAAAGTTTCATCCGTTGCTGCAGCTTCACCAATCGAAACCTGCTTTAAGGTGCGGGTTTCTGGATCCATTGTGGTCTCCCACAATTCAGAATCATTCATTTCGCCCAGACCCTTGTAACGCTGAATCCCTTGGCCCTCTGCCTTTGGTAGTTTCTTACCTGATTCCAGACCAGCCTTTAAGGCAACATCGCGCTCTTTATCCGAGAACACATATTCATGCGGTGCATTCGTCCACTTAATGCGATAAAGCGGTGGCATTGCTAAATAGATGTAACCACCTTCGATAAGTGGACGCATGTAACGGTAAACCATGGTCAGCAAAAGTGTAGCAATATGTTGACCGTCAACATCAGCATCAGCCATGAAAACAATCTTGTGGTAACGCAACTTGTTGATATCAAAATCTTCACCAACACCAGTACCAAAGGCAGTAATCAAACTTTGAATAGAATCGGAAGAAAGTGCTCGGTCAAGACGAGCCTTTTCCACGTTCAAAATCTTTCCGCGAATTGGCATAATTGCCTGATGTTTTGGATCGCGACCGTTAACAGCTGAACCGCCTGCGGAATCACCCTCAACAATAAAGATTTCGCACTCTTCAGGCTTGTTTGAAGTGCAATCTTTCAACTTTCCAGGCATCGCTGCCGATTCAAGCACAGACTTCCGGCGGGTTGCTTCGCGAGCTTTTCGTGCCGCCAAACGTGCTGAATATGCCTGTGTTGCTTTACGAATAATTTCCTTACCTTCGCTTGGATGCATATCCAACCAATCAGTAAGTTTGGCATAAGTTTGCTGCTGCACAAAAGTACGTGCCTCAGTATTTCCAAGCTTGGTCTTTGTCTGACCTTCAAACTGTGGTTCACCAATTTTTACGGAAATAACCGCAGTTAAGCCTTCACGAATATCTTCACCGGAAAGGTTTGGATCCTTTTCTTTCAAAAGATTCTTATCGCGAGCATACTTATTAATCACTGAAGTTAGCGCGGTTCGGAAACCTTCTTCGTGAGTTCCACCTTCAGTAGTGTTAATCGTGTTTGCAAAAGTATGCATCGACTCTGAATAAGCGCTCGTCCACTGCATCGCAATTTCTAATGAAATATGCTTTTCTGGATCTTCTGCTTCATAGTAAATCGGTTCTGCATGAACACGTTCAACTTTCTTGGTTTTTACCAAGTGGGAAACGTAGTCATGAAGACCACCGTCATACTTATACGAAACCTCAGTGTGACCAGACTTTGGAAGCTCGCCGGCGCCGGCGTCGTCGCCAATAATTTCATCACCTTCAGCAACAGCTTTTTCGCGCTCATCAATTAAAGTGATGCGCAAGCCTTTATTTAAGAAAGCCATTTGGTGGAAACGCTTACGTAGTGTTTCAAAATCAAAATCTGTTGTTTCAAAAATATCGCCATTTGGCCAGAAGGTTTGCGTTGTACCTGTCTGATCAGTGGCTTCACCTTTTTCAAGCGGAGCTACTGGAACACCGTTTTCATAAGCAATTCGCCAAACATGACCATCGCGGCGAACCTCGGTTTCCATTTTTGTGGAAAGCGCATTTACAACAGAAATACCCACACCATGCAGACCACCAGAGACAGCATAGGAGCCATTTCCGAATTTACCGCCCGCATGAAGCACGGTCATTACAACCTGAACTGCGGAAACCTTCTCAGTTGGGTGAATATCAACCGGGATACCACGACCATCGTCAACAACCCGAACGCCACCATTTTCCAACAGGGTTACCTCAATATGAGTACAGTAACCAGCGAGGGCTTCATCAACCGAATTATCTACAACTTCATAAACTAAATGATGTAAACCGCGTTCTCCGGTTGAACCGATATACATACCTGGACGCTTACGAACTGCTTCGAGTCCTTCAAGAACGGTAATATCGGCTGCGCCGTAGGTGTTTTCTCCGTTATTTTCGCGCTCAATATCTGCCACGCTAAGAGATCTCCTAAACTGATTTTAGTTTTAAATTTAATGTGGCCTCTATCTCATTACGGCGCTAGACGCCTTTCCCGCGTTTTGAGTGGGTAACTAATAGGGTCCTACATTAAACACAACACAATCAATTCTAGCCTAAATTTTGACCTACTTCGATTAATTACGGGTGTCTTGTGAATTATTCATAGCTTTTCTTTTAATCATAAGTATCACGAGGACCACGGCCTGGTACTGAATAATAACCACGCTTCCAACTTCTTTGATGCGGGCCATGGATTTGAATTTCTTTTACTACATTCGGGCCAAGTTCTTGAGTTAAGCGCGCAAAAAGTTGTGGTCGCAATGCTTCTAATTGCGCCATCCAAGATTGATTTCGTGCCTTGATTACTAATAAACCTTCATCAGTAAATTCTTCTAATTTCGCATTTGCAGCAATATTTACGCCAACTATCTGTGCCCACCGTGTAAAGACTTTTGCAACTTCAACTTTTGCTGACCATCCCTCAACCGCTACAACTTGCTCAATTAATGCTGAGATTGGTTTCGGATCACGATACGAAGGATGAGCTCCAGAACCCACTTCCTGTCCAGGAGAAGGAACGACGACGTCGGGCCCTAATTGTGGATAGGTATCCGGTTTTTCCTGTGCTTGTAAGTATCGACGACGTGTCCACCCTAAGTCTTGCGCCATCTTTCGCATTCGATTTAACGCCAATAATGGTAGAGTGTCTCCAAATTGTTCTGCCGCTTTTGCTTTCGCCTGCACAATTTTTGAATTTTGCGAAGAATTATTCATTATTCCTCGCAATCTCTGAAAGGATTTCTTCCTTAGATTCTTCCGTCGGCATTAGGAAAGTTTTTTCTAAAATACTTTCTTCTAAAATATTTCTTCCCAAAATAGGTTCATTTTTCGCAATAACTTCTCCGTTCTTCACCTGAAACTTTTGGCCAGCTAATTCTTTTGGAAGATCTTCTTCCACCGCAGCAGTGATAAAAACTTGTTTTGCTGCCAAAACTAACTTTGCTAATCTTTCTCGCCGTCGAACATCAAGTTCTGCAAAAACATCATCAAGAATTAATATTGGTTCACCATCATCAGCCCAAATATCTTCATTTTGTAGGCAAAGTAATTTCCACATTGCCAATTTCAAAGCAAGTGCATATGACCATGATTCACCGTGTGAAGCATATCCTTTCACCGGTAAATCAGAAAGTGATAATCCTAATTCATCACGATGTGGGCCAAGTAAATTTACTCCGCGTTCAATTTCTTGTTCCCGAATAGATTCAAGAGTTTTTAAAAATTGTGCCTCTGAATAATCTATTTCTTCCTCTGAACTTAGATATTTTGCAAGATTAACTTCATAATGCATTTGTGCAAGAGATTTTCCTGCAGAAATAATTTCATAATATTCCTGCACATATGGGCGCAAGAGTTCAATTAACTCTGCCCGTTTTTTAATTATTTTTACTCCTAAACGTGCAAGTTGTTGGTCCCAAATAATTAACGAAGTTTCATCAAAAATTCGTCCAGTTTTTCGTAATTTTCCTGCGGTTTTTAATAGTGCTGCCCGTTGCCGTAAAACCTTTTCATATTCGCTGCGAACAGCAGCCATTTTTGGATGTGCTTGAATCATCAACAAATCAAGAAAATCTCGCCGATGGCTAGGATCTCCTTTAATAAGCTGTAAATCTTCTGGCGCAAAAAGAACTGTGCGAACCAATCCTAAAATTTGTTGTGGACGAACATTTCCGCGATTAATTCGTGCCCGATTAGCTCGTCCAGAAATAATTTCTATTTCTAAAGTTGTTGGACTTTCTTCATGCCAAACTTTTGCACGAATCACTCCAGCATTAGCTCCCGCGCGAACTAATGCTGAATCTGTACCAACACGATGTGAAGAAAAACTAGCTAAATAGCCAATAGCCTCAACTAGATTCGTTTTTCCTTGACCGTTTTCTCCAACAAAAGTAGTAATTCCAGGTTCGAAATGTAACACTACTTCTTGATAGGAACGAAAATCGTTTAAGGCAAGATCAGAAATATACATTTGTTCTGATTAATTTCGTTTCTGAACTTTTCTCAGAAGATTAACTTTTAGTTATTGCCGAAAGTACGAATTGGCATTAACAAAATCTTGAAATCTTCAAAAACTTCACCTTTATCATTTTCTGGAATTAAAAGTGCCGGTTTTGCTGCAACTGTATATGCCACACGAATATTTTCCGAATTCATTACAGCAATACCTTCTTGTAAGAAACCTGGATTAAAAGCAATCGCAATTTCTTCACCATTCAAAGTTGCTGGTAATGCTTCTGAAGCTTGTGCAGCATCGCCATGACCAGCTTCAATTACTAGCTGCTCTTCAGAGAAAGAAAGCCGTACCGCAGCATTTTTTTCTACAACGATTCTTGAACGCTTAATCGCATCAGAGATTTCATTTCGATTAACGCTTGCATATCCTTGAATATCTTCTGGGAAAAGCGAACGAACTTGCGGGTATTCTCCATCAATTAACTGCACAGTATTTTGCCGTCCTCCGCCGGAAAAACCAATTAGCGAGGAACCATCTTCTTGTTCTAAATAAATATTTACTGGCCCTGTTGTTCCCAAAGATTTTGCAATGTCTAAAAGGCGTGATGCACGGACTAAAATTCGCTTCTTCATTGAATTATTTTCTGGTTTCCAAGTTAATTCACGAAGTGCAAGACGGTATCGATCAGTTGCCATTAATGCAATTGAATCTCCATCAATTTCTAAACAAATTGAAACAAGCATTGGCAGAGTGTCGTCATTTGATGCAGCTACCTCAACCTGTGAAACTGCTTCTTGCCAAATATCTCCATCAACAACACCAGCTAATGCTGGAAGTGCAGGTAGTTCTGAATAATCATCAAGAGGCATTGTTTTTAATGAAAAACGTGCAGAACCACATTCAATTTCAACTTTAGTTCCATCGAGATCAAACTTTATTGGTTTATTTGGCAAGCTTCGACAAACTTCGGCAAGAAGTTTACCGTTTACTAATACTTCACCTTCTTCAATAACACTCGCTTCAATATCAATATGCGAAGTAATATCAGAATCACGTGAGCCAAGTGAAATTTGGCCAGTTGTATTTGCAGAAATTTTCATTCCTGCAAGTACGGGAATTGCTGGACGATTTGGAATAGTGCGTGCTACCCAAGAAACAGCTTCTGTGAACACATCACGTTCTACTTCAAATTTCACTGCGGACCTCTTTCATAGTTCTGCAAAGATTTTACGCCAGAATCTTAGTTTTTGATACTGCAGTATTTATTTTTTCAACACAGCAGCGGGAACTAACCGAAATTTCAATTTTCTTTTATTAAAGGTAGTAATAGTAGTAGGTCTTGTGGATATTGTGGAAAACTAGTTTTTCTTTTGTAATTTCAAAGATTTTTATACACATTAAAGATGTAAAAACTCTTTGAAAAGTTTTCTTCTTTTGTGGATGAACCATTTTCATTTTGAAATAAACACAAAAGAAAGTTTCTTATCCACAATTATTGAACTACTTTTGCCCTTGTTGTTTTGCACTCTGTTTAATTCTTGTCGTTAGTTCAGAGAGATGATTATAGAGTCGCTGATCTGTGGTCATATGCTGTTCAATATTTTTTAATGCATTTAAAACAGTAGTGTGATCACGACGATCGAATACTTCAGCAATTTTTGGCAAAGATAAATCTGTCATTTCACGACAAAGATACATAGCAATGTGTCGTGGCACTGTTAAAGATCTTGTTCGTGTTGGAGATTTCAAATCTTCAACTGAAATATCAAAATAATTTGCAGTTTGAGCCATAATAATTCCGGCAGTAATTTGAATTGATGAAGGATCATTAAAAATGTCTTTCAAAACAAAATCTGCTAATTCAACAGTTACATCTTCTCCAGATAAATCACCGTATGCTGCAACTCTTCGCAAAGCTCCTTCAATATCTCGAACTGAAGAAGTCATTTTTGAAGCAATATACTCAAGAACTGCTCGTGGAACTGTCATTTGCTCAGCAAGACTTTTTTTCTCCAAGATTGCAATACGTGTTTCTAAACTTGGAACATCAATACTTGCAGTAATTCCTGAAGCAAAACGAGAAATCATTCGGTCATTAAAACCGTGAAGTAAATGTGGTGCGACGTCGGAAGTAATAACAATTTGTTTATCAGCAGTTGAAAGAACATTAAAGGTATGGAAAAACTCTTCAACTGTGTTTTCTGCCTGAGCAAGAAATTGAATATCGTCAATCAATAAAACATCAACATTTCTAAATTCGTCTTTGAATTCACGTTGATGTTTATCGCGTAAAGCATTAATAAAAGCATTCATAAATTCTTCAGAAGAAGTATATCGAACACGTTTTTCCGGATTTGTCATCCGAACAGAATTTCCAATGGCATGTAATAAATGTGTTTTTCCCATTCCAGAATCTGAATAAAGGAAAAGTGGATTGTAGATCTTACCTGGATCATCTGAAACAGCTAATGCTGTTGCATGAGCAAAACGATTGGAATCACCGATAACAAAATTATCAAAGGTATAACGTGGATTAAGACCTGATTTATCAATGGTATTTGAAAAAGAGGGTAGATTTTTTTCAGAGTTTATCTTCTGCGTCGAAGAAGTAGCTGAAGAAGGATATGAAATATGCGATTCTTCTGTTTTCTCAGTGAAAGTTTGACTCGCATAAGCAATGTTTGTTTCTAGAAAAGGAATATCTCTTCTTGTAGCGGTAGTTTCTGCAAAATAATTTTCATTTTGTTGTTCAGTTAATTGAAAAGTGGTTTCTTCGGAAAAAGTAGGTGTATGGGGATGTGTTGGTTCAGGAGAAAAACTATGTTCAGAATCAAGAGAAGGTACGGCAACATTTGCGGTTGGTAATGCAGAATTTGCGGTTGTTGATGCAGAGCTTGATGAGATTTCTGCCTGTTCTGAAAGTGCTGGATCAACGGTAATTACAAGATGTACGTTACGGCCAAGAATTGCGGTTAATTGTGGAACCATAACTGGCGCAACGTGTTCAAGAATCCAATCTTTAATAAAGTCAGAGCCAACACTGACAATAAATTTATCGTCAACGGTTGCTAATGGTTGAACAAGACGAATAAAAGCGTTTTGTGGATTAGAGAGACGACCTTCTGCACGTAATAATTCTGTTGCAGCGGTCCATGCATTTGCTGCAGCAAATCCTTCGGTCATGGTGGTCTACTCTTCTCCTGTTCCGAGAATGGAACAAATTATCATTGCCTGTGTGTAACTTTAAAATTCTTGTTGATAAAACAATTTCTGAAGCAATATTAAAACAAGTTTTCAAAAAAGTCAGGGCAGTTATCCACAAATGTGTACACAACTGTGGATATTACACGCGTGTAATTTACTTTGCTTTTTCGCAGTAGTTAGCCAAAAAATAAAAACCTGAAAGTTTTCAACAAATGTGGATGATTTTTAAAATGTAATGAATCCAATTTTTTCCCGCTGATCTCCTTGAGATATCAGTCACGAGCGGGCGTTGAGCTATTGACCAAATAGGGAAAAATCGCGTAGAGTGCTTAGGTCAAGTGTGCAACCAGTGCACACCGCAATGCTTCGGCATTGTGTCCACCTAATAGCAAATGGGAGATTACCCATGACCACCAAGCGTACGTTCCAGCCGAACAACCGTCGTCGTGCAAAGGTACACGGTTTCCGTAAGCGCATGAGCACCCGTGCGGGTCGTGCAGTTCTTGCTGCTCGTCGTCGTAAGGGCCGCGCAAGCATCTCTGCATAAGCAATGCTTCCAACGGTTAACCGCCTCCGTAAAGCAGCTGAATACCGAGAAGTATTTAGTAATTCAAAGCGGAGAGGTAATGAGACACTTATTGTCCATGCCGTTATAAAAGACACTAATGAAGCCGACCTCTTGAAGGTCGGCTTCGTCGTCGGAAAAAAAGTTGGGAATTCAGTAATTAGGCATAAAGTTACCCGAAGACTACGGCACATAGTGCGGGATTTGTTGCCAAATATTACGGCGCAACAAATTGTAATTCGGGCACAAAAACCTGCTTCCACGGCGTCATCACATGAATTAAAAGAAAAATTGATTCATGAGTTGGTTCGTCTAGGTGTTTTTCAAACTGATACTGAAAAACCAACTAAATCGGTGGAATTAAGTTAATGAAGCAACTACTTATAAAACTGATTCACATTTATCAGCGGCATATTTCAGCAGGGTTACCTAGACGTTGTAAATATGAGCCAACTTGTTCACAGTACGCGATAAATTCAATTCAGATTCATGGTGCGTTCAAGGGTACAATTTTAAGTAGTTGGCGGATTCTGCGCTGTAATCCTTGGAGTAAGGGCGGAGTTGATTGGGTTCCAGAAAAAGGTAGCTGGCCAAGAAAACCTCTTGGTTATGCTGAATTAATGGAATACCGGGCTCAAACCGAAGAAGCAGATATTGATTCTATGGCTTCAAGTAGTGTGGAAAATTCCAAGTAATACGGAACAAACTTATAATTGTGTTTTAACTTGTTGAAGCACAAAGAATAAAAATCGAAACGCGCGTAATGTTCTTCGGAACACGAGGCAATAACAGAAAGAGCTACTGTGGATACAATCCTCTACCCGATTATGTGGGTTATTTCTTGGATTATGTACATCGTACATACTGCCTTGACTTCAATTGGTCTTACATCTGGGGCAGGTGCAGCCTGGGTTCTCGCTATTGTTGGCCTCACGTTAGTTGTTAGATTGTTGATGATTCCACTCTTTAACAAGCAAATGCGGGCAACACGTGTGCAGCAGATGCTTGCCCCTGAAGCAAAGAAGATTCAAGCAAAATATAAGGGTCGGAAAGATCAAGTTTCGCAGCAGCGAATGCAGCAAGAAATGATGGCTCTTTACCGTGATCACGGTACTTCACCATTTGCTTCTTGTTTGCCAGTGTTGGTGCAGATGCCAATTTTCTTCTCTTTGTTCCGGCTACTCTATGCGGTTCGTCCACTTGCTGAAGGCACATATTTCAATGGTGAAGTAACTTCGATTGGTCCAATTAATCAAGCTGTTGCACAGCAAATTGCAGATTCAACGATTTTTAAGGCTCCGCTTTCATCATCAATTAGCACTGCGGGCGCATACGATTTCCCAACAAACATTATTGTTGTTGCAGTTGTTCTAATTGCTTTAATGATTATTACGCTGTTTTTCACGCAAAAGCAGATTATGACGAAAAATATGCCACCAGAGGCAATGGATCCTAATTCTCCGATGTACAAAACACAAAGGTACATGCTTTATGGAATGCCTTTGATTTATGTTTTCTCGGGTGCCGCATTCCAGATTGGCGTGCTCGTTTACTGGCTTACTTCAAACTTCTGGAATATTGGTCAGCAGACCTACATGATTACAACTCATCCTGCTCCTGGTTCTCCTGCATATAAAGCACGTCAAGAACGTTTGCGTAAGAAGCGTATTGCAAAGGGACTTCCACCAGAGGAAGACGACTTTTTAGCCGGTGAGCAAATTGGGCAACGGGAACAACCATTAGGAAAGAACCGTTCAAAGAAGGCTGCTGCAAAGGGTGCTTTTGAAGAAACATCCTTTACCTCTTCAGAAGTTGAAGAGAATGGTGAAGTTCGCGGTAAAGATGGTTTAACTGATGCTGAACGAGCTCAGAAACGGTATGAACGGCGAATGGCTGAACGTCAGCGTGCACAAGCAAAGAAGTCTGCACGGAGCGCAAAGCAGTCACAAAATAAGAAGCAGCGCAATTTCTAATCTTTCTCGCAAGTATGCGATTTAACTGAAGGAATAACTATGAATGAAGAAGAACTCGAAGAAAAAACACTGCGTGAATTACTCGAAGAAGAGGGAGATTTCGCAGCTGATTATCTTGAAGAGCTCCTAGATATTGCAGATCTTGATGGTGATATTGAGATTACAGTTCGGGGAGAACGTGCATCAGTAGCAATTGTTGCTGAAGACGGCGGGGATCGTCGGCTAAAGCGTTTGATTGGTAAGCGTGGAGAAACTCTTGATTCTTTGCAAGAACTTACGCGCCTTGCGGTACAAACACAAACAGGTACACGTTCCCGACTATTACTTGATTTATTAGGATATCGGGATGGACACCGGGCAAAGATTCGCGAAATTGCAGAACGTGCAGTGCAAAAAGTTTTGGAATCTGGAGAGTCTTATGCGCTTCGTCCAATGAATCCTTTTGAACGTAAAGTCGTTCATGATGTTGTGGCAGCAAACGGTCTTTCATCTGATTCTTCCGGGATTGGCCCTGAGCGACACGTTGTGATTAGTTTGCGTGACGAAGAGGAAATTGAATATGTAGATTCTGCTGAGTCAGCATATTCTTCTGATTCCGCTGAATCTGCTGATTCGCCAGAGTAAAAGAATTAAAGATTACTAACTATTGAACTGATGATAATTAGTAATCTTTAATAAGGTAAAAGCTTGAGGGCTTAATCAATGAATATTGAACCAACTCCACTTCATGGCGAAGACTTTTTTGGCGCACAAGCTTGGGAAAAACTTCAAAAGTTTGCTTCTTTACTTGTTGAAGAGGGTGAGCTTCGGGGATTAATTGGCCCACGTGAACTTGAAAAGCTTTGGACCAGGCATATTCTTAACTCAACAGCCATCGAATCCTTTTTGTCCGAAAACTCGGATATAACCGATGTTGGTTCAGGGGCAGGCTTCCCTGGCATAGTTATCGCAATTATTCGACCAGACGTAACGGTTTATCTTCTTGAAACCATGGAACGACGTATTCTTTGGTTGGATTACGTAAAAGAAAAGCTCAATTTGTCTAATGTAGTTTTACTTCATGGTAGAGCCGAGGAATTTATTGGTAAGCATTCGACAAAGTATGTGACTGCACGTGCTGTTGCTGCTTTGAAAAAATTATTACCTTGGACTATGCCACTAGTTGAAAGTAATGGAAAACTTTTGGCATTAAAAGGTGGACGTGCTGAACAAGAGATTGAGGAAGCAAGTTCAATACTTCGAAAATATGGTGCCGAATGGGTTGATATTCATGATGTTGATGTTAAAGCATCGGCAGAAGGCACACGTGTTGTGGAAATTAAGAAAAGTTAAAGTAGGATTATTTAATCGACAAGAGGAGGGATTAATATGGTTGATCCGCTAAATAAAGTAGGTTCACCTACATCAGGTAACCGAACCATGAAAGTATCGACGACGTCTTCCTCCCCTCTTGGAGATCAGCTTGCTAAGGATCGTTCAGCATACGCAAAACTTTCACAAGGAAAATTTAAGAAACCTGAGCAGACACGAATTATTGCAGTAGCGAATCAAAAAGGTGGGGTTGGAAAAACTTCTACCACTGTTAATATTGCCGCTGGTCTCGCTAAAGGCGGCTTGAATGTTGTAGTAATCGATGCTGATCCGCAAGGAAACGCGTCTACTGCTTTAGGCGCAGAACATTCTTCAGGCACACCGTCTATTTACGATATTATTATTGGCACTAAAACTCTTGATGAAGTTTTACAACAAAATGAATTGTTGCCAACTTTATTTACTGCGCCTGCGACGATAGATCTTTCTTCTGCCGAAATAGAATTAATTTCTGAAGAAGACAGAGCTTTTAAGATGCGGAATGCGATTGAAAGTTTTTTGAATGTTTCACGTGAAACATTCAAAAAGTTTGATTACGTAATTATCGATTGCCCACCTTCGCTAGGGATGCTTACTTTGAATTCCTTAGTGGCAGCTAATGAAGTGATGATTCCGATTCAAACAGAATACTATGCTCTTGAAGGATTAACTCAATTACTCAAGACTATTGAAAGCGTTCGTGCGGCATACAATGAAAATTTAGAACTTTCGACAATTTTATTGACCATGGTCGACAAACGAACAAACTTGGCACAAGAAGTAGCAGCAGAAGTTCGGGAGTATTTTCCTTCACAAACTCTCAACACAGAAATTCCTCGTTCTGTGCGAATTGCTGAAGCGCCAAGTTTTCAGCAAACAATTATTACCTTTGACCCAAGATCAACAGGTGGCGTTGCTTATTTAGCAGCAGCAAAAGAGATTGCAGACCGTGGATAAATTTTCTAAATGTTTCACGTGAAACATTTAGAAAACGTATCTTATGTTCTGTTTGCTGATGATTCTTTATCTATAACTAACTTACTCTGTTTTGTTTTGCCGTTATTTGTTTATCTTTTAAGAAATTTATTGTTGGAAGAATTTTGAAGAATCTTGTTGGACTACTTAATTTGTTATTTTTAATAATTCACATTTCTAACCTGTGTTTTATAGCGAGTTAATTATTTCTTATTAAAGTTTTATAATTGTTTTGAAATTGTTGATAGGAGCAGAGACAAATGGCGGAAAAAAGAAGAGGGCTGGGGCGCGGTATCGGAGCATTAATCCCTGAGCAACAAAGAGAATCAAAAAATCGACCCATTGATGTTTTCTTCGGCAAAAATGATCAAGCAACAGAAGAATCTGTTTTAGTCGATGCTGCTCTTAAAGAAAAAGACTCTTTAAATCAAGATTCAGAAAAATTATCTCAAAAGCAGAATTCTTCAAAACCAAAGAGAAAGTCTTCTTTGAAAGATTCGGAAGTTTCGAACATTGTTTCAGAGACAGAAAAACAAGAAAATGTTTCACGTGAAACGGAACAAACAGAGGTAGAGCTATTGCCAGTTCCAGGCACAACATACGGAGAAATTTCAGTAGAAGAAATAGTTCCAAATACAAAGCAGCCCCGACAAATTTTCGATGAAGATGATTTAGAAGAACTGCGCGCTTCTATATTAGAGGTTGGAGTTTTACAACCAATTGTGGTTCGTCCACTACAAAACAAGCTGGAAAGCAATCCAAAAGCAAAATATGAACTGATTATGGGGGAACGTCGTTGGCGAGCCACAACTTTGGCTGGCTTGAAGGTCGTTCCAGCAATTATTAGACATACGGAAGATGTTGATCTTTTACGTGATGCGTTACTAGAAAATTTACATCGTGCACAGTTGAACCCGCTTGAAGAAGCGGCAGCTTATCAACAGCTACTTGAAGATTTTGGATGCACACAAGAGGAACTTTCACGAAGAATTGCTCGTTCGCGTCCACAAATTTCAAACACTTTGCGTCTTATGAAGTTACCACCTTTGGTTCAGCGTCGAGTTGCTTCAGGTGTTCTTTCAGCGGGGCATGCTCGTGCATTATTAGGCTTGATTGATGCCGCAGCAATGGAAAAGCTAGCGCAAAGGATTGTTGCGGAGGGGTTGTCGGTTCGTGCAACTGAAGAAATAGTAGCTATCGGTGATGAAGGAACTGAAGTTTCGCCACCACGTACGAGAAGACCAAAGATCGAGGATCCTGAACTGCTTGAAATTGCAGGAATGCTTACCGATAAGCTTGACACTCGAGTGAAGCTACAGATGGGACTACGCAAAGGGAAAATCACTATCGATTTTGCTTCTATCGAGGATCTGCATCGAATTTTAGAGTTATTGAATTAATTTTGAAGATTTGCTCTATATCGAAAAAATAGGGGGACACAAGATGCGTGTCCCCCTATTTTAACCAATCAACTTTTATCCGATTTGTCTGTTTTACTAAAGAGTGGTGTTCGGAAGATTTATCAGCTTAGAGATTCGCTAAGAATTCTTGAGCATCGAGTGCGGCTTTACAGCCAGACCCGGCTGCTGTAATTGCTTGGCGATAAATATGGTCAACCACGTCTCCACAAGCAAAAACACCAGGAATATTCGTTCGGGTGCTCGGTTCTTCAGTTTGAATATACCCTGAAGAATCTAATTGAATTTGTTCATTTACAATACCAGAACGTGGCTCGTGACCAATTGCGATAAAGAGACCAGCAACAGGTAGCTCTGAAACTGAACCGTCGATTGTGTCGCGAAGAGTTAAGCTTTCAAGACCTGCTTCACCATTAATTGTTTCGACCTGTTTGTTCCAATGCATCACAACATTTGGAGTTGCAAGTAAACGGTCAGCCATAACCTTTGAAGCACGAAGTTCTTCTCGACGATGAATTACGTGAACCTTGGTTCCGAACCGAGCAAGGAATAGTGCTTCAGTAACTGCTGAGTCTCCTCCTCCAACAACAGCTATTTCCCGATCCTTAAAGAAGAAACCATCACAGGTGGCACAGAAAGATACGCCGCGCCCAGAGAGTTCTTCTTCACCAGGTATTCCAAGTTTTTTGTAGGCTGAGCCAAGTGCAAGAATCACAGTTCGTGCCTGATAGGTATCGTCTTCTGTAGAAATTTCTTTGATTTCACTTGTGAGATTTAGTTTGATGGCATCTTCATAGATTACTTCTGCACCGAATTTTTCTGCCTGTGCTTGCATTTTTTCCATCAATTCAGGCCCCATAATACCTTCTGGCCATCCGGGGAAGTTTTCCACTTCTGTGGTGTTCATAAGGGCTCCACCAGCTTCTAAAGCCCCTGCAATAACAAGTGGTTTTAATCCGGCGCGTGCTGTATAGACCGCAGCAGTCCAGCCAGCTGGCCCAGAACCAACAATTACTACATCATGAACAGTCATCATAACCACCTAAATAGTTGAACACTAAATTAAATCTCTGTTTTTAGTTTATCTTTGAATTAATGTTTGCCATAATTCATGTTGAGAACTTACTTTACGTTAACCTCAACGATTTTAGCTTGGATTTGATTCCCTGTTTGCGGCATTTCATCAATCCATAATGTAAGTTCAGAAACTTCAACCGGATTATCAATTTTAATTATTTGATTTTCTTCTGCATTAAAACTTGCCTCAGCAAGGACTGGAGCACTTTCTGCTTTTGTATCACCGGTGGTGTTTCTAATACTAATTTTTCCACCTTGTGAAGCAGATGAAAGTGAAATTTCTGAAACGACTGCTGCTTCTTTTAAGCTAATTTTCAAGCCGTATTGCTCTGCTTGGTAACCTGCTTGCTGACGATACCACCAAGAGTTCCATGCGGTATTTGCGTCGTCGTCGGCAATAAATTTTGCTTGATCAACTAAAACTTTAATATCTGGATTATTAATATCGATATTTCCTGAAGTGTTTACGAATTCAACACTATTAATTTCAGGCACAGTATCATTTGTGATTGTGGGTGTAGGAGCGGAGCCGGTATCACTTTCATTGCTACTTGTTTGCGAATCAGGATTTTTTACGATGCTAACCGGGTCTAGTGGTTTAAACAGATTAACAATACCGATAACTAGTCCAATCAACATTAAAATCGAAAAACAAATTACGACAAATTTTGTAGGATTATAGCGAGTCCCAGCATCATCGGAAAAGCTTTTTACAGTGGGAATAGAAGCCGTTTCAGAAACAGAAGTAGCTTCAGAAACAGAATCCGTTTCAGAAATAGTTGGAATTTTGTTAATAGTTTTAGCGTCGATAACCTGAGTATCAATAATTTCAGGTTCTGTAGATTGTGGTATCTCAGCTATTGCCGTTTCAATTGTAAAGGTTTTGGATTCTGCTAATTCTGGCGATTCCTTTAGCTCGGGAGATTCTTCGAATTTTGGTAATTCTTCAATTTCTACCGACTCTTCAGTTTCTATTAAATCTGAATCTGATCCTAAACCTTGTTCCAAATCTGAAATATTTATCTCTTCATTCGCGAAAGGACTTGGCCACTGAGGTTTTCCAGTGAGTAGAGGCTCATCTACTACTTCGATATTAAGAGCAGAAAGTTGGTTTGTGGCAGATAATTCGTCAATTGGATCTTCATTGAAATCTGAGTTGATCTCTATATTTTCTTCAATTATTGCTTGTTTTTGATTGCGATTAGCTGCGATTTGCGCAATAAATTCATCGGTGAAAAGTAAATTTAAAGATTGCAAATCCCATGGAGCAATTCTTCGCATAAACTCTGCGGGAGAATCAGGTCCAGAAAGTTCTGCATTGCCGAGTTCAGATTCGAATAATTCACGCACTTGATTCGGTAACTCTGGTAACTCAAGAGCAGAAGCAATTACGGAATCATGAGTTTCGGCATCTGTTGGAAAATCTTGACCTTGAAGCAAGGCAGCGAAAAATACGGTGAGCCCACGAGCTTCGGCGCGATCTAATTCTGTAGATTCACGCTGCAAATCTACTTCGTATAAAGCTGGTAATACGCCAAGACCATCTATTAAAACCTGATTTGTTTCAGTTACATAGATATTTCGTGCGCGTAAATGCAAGTAACGAATTCCGCGATGCCGTGCCTCGTTTAAAGTTGAAGCAACTTGACCAATAATTGCCATTGAAACATTTATTGGTAAAGGTTTTTCGTGTAAAAACCGAGAAACAGGTGTTCCTAAAGGAAGTTCGGTGAAAATAGCAGAATGTACAGAGTCATCCACAACACTCAAAATTGAAATAGTATGCGGGTCTTTTAGGAGCGAAGCTTTTCGCGCAGCATCAATTGCCGAGTCTCTTCGTGGAGATTCTGGATTAATCATAATTGCACGCAATTGCCGCGAAAGTACAGTGTCTACAGCGAGCCAAGTAGAGGTATCTTTATGGGAATAGCTTCGAACAGCCTTTGTAGTTAATTCGAAACGGTCCGCAATGCGCATACCTGCGTTCGCAAAACCACTGTTCATTCCGACTCCTGACGATAAAAATTCTAAAAATATTCTACAATTTCTAATTAATTAATTTGCTTGCCCCGGCGTCCACTTCGTATTGACTTGAACACTCCTAATACCAACACACCAAATACTAGAATTGCAGCAATTGCAGTGCCAGTATTTTCCCAACTTGGATGAAGTCTCATTTCCAAAGAAGCTTCTTTAGTCACGGGAATACCTGCATCGTCAATTAATTGAAGTTTAATTTCAATTGTTCCGGCACCGTGCGCTTTTACTGGTATTGACACTGCAGAAGTTTGATTTGGAGAAAGTGAAATTTCTGGCTCACCAATCACGTTTAAGCGGTAGTTAGGTGCAGTAACTTTTAATTTCGCATTAACTGCAGTGTTATAAGGATTAGAAATTTGTAACGGTAAGGAAGCTTGATCAGAAATCATATTTATTGGCGCACTTTGAATAAACTGGAGTTTTTCTCGAGCTTCTTGTGGAGAATACCAATTAGTTAAGGCTAATTTTTGTTCTTTTTCAAAACCACCCCACGCTTTTGACAAGAATACCCATTTTTGTAATTGCGCTGTATTTAGAAAATGTTCCGGAGAAACGAAGATGCTAGCAAAGTTCTGGATATCTGAAATTTTCTTTTGCACTTGCGGAAAAATATCTTGCGGAATTTGTGCTTCTGCGATTTTTGCTTTTGATATAGATGTAGGTAATTCTTGGATTATTGCCGACGACGTGCTTTGAGTTTCGGTGAAAGCTTCAGTAATTGAAGTTGGTTTTAGCCATGGAGCTTGTGCTAGTGCTTGATATGCCACTAAGGTCGCTTGAGCTTGGGTAATATTTTTTCCCGATGCTAAATCGGTGAATGTTGAATCAGGAATTTTAACACTGATAGCACGAGCTCGATTTGGGGCTTGATTGTAATGAATCGCCGTCATTGCTAACGGTACGTGTTTTTGCAATACAGAGCTTAGTGAAACTTCATCTTGGAGTAAGTTGTGTTTTAAAGTTCCTCCGAGTGCCTCCGAAATATACGGATTAGCGGCAAAAATATTTAAATTTTTGTTAAGACTGTTGTCTTGATAGCGGGTATCAGGATTAAAAGTAGAGGTAATTGTGGTGCTTAAATTAGAAGAATCTGTGACTATTTGCGTGATTCCGAAAGAATTAAAAAGCTCTCCTGTTTTTGCGTCTGGCTCAACTGAGATTAAAGCAGTTCCATAATCAGCAGTAATTTTCTTTTTTGCGGCAACATTTAAGGTTTCATTACGTAAGGAAATTTGTTCAGCAGAATTTAAGTATTGAGCGATACTTGGATAATCCGGAGTAAAGACAGGTAACAAGTTCCGTGCAGAATCCGGTAAAGCATTGTAGATAGAAATAGTGCTTTCATTAAGCGGCAAACTTGGATCTACAGAAAGTTGTAATTGGTTTTTTGTGGCAATATCTAAGAATTTAGAAAAAGCTTGATTGGTGTCTGTGATGAATTGCGGCGAGGATACATTTTGCGAAAATGAAACTTCGGCATCGTTTGCAGTTTCCGAAGTTTCTTCAGGGTTTGTGGACGTTGAAGTATCTTGAGTATTTCGCGTTTCGCCGTCGGTAATTATCTGTTCAAGAAGGGGTGAAGTCGGCAGCTCTGATTGTGGCCAGCTCAGAGCAGCAAAGCTAAATAACTGCATTGGTTGCAGCGTTGTTGTTGCAGAAAGCACGATAATCCCGCGATCACAGCTTGGTGTTAAATGTTCTGAAGTGCCGGTTTTGGTCCCAGAAATGCAAAGTTCAAAACCATAAGGACGCCATTGATACGGAGAGAAAATCCAGTTAAGTTCGGATGCGGGAATTTTCAGTTCGAAATTACGGGTTTCACCGGCACTTAACTTTCCAGAAATGTCTGGTGAAGTCATATAAATTTGTGTGGTTTCTCCGTTAATCATTTTAAAGATTTGGGAATTAGCAATAGCCCAATCACGGCTTCGTGTTAACTGAGGCTCAGTAAGATTGATTTCTTTGTCGGAGTTGTTTGTGATGTTAATGCTGAGAAGGAAATCTTGATTTTCCGGCAAAGAAATTTGCGGAACATCAGTAATTTCAAGTGAAAGTGGCGGAAGCTCAGAATCTTTTGCGTCTTCTACAGCAAAAGTATTGTTTGGATTAAAGGCGATAAAACCAATTACGCATAGTAAAAACACCAGTGTTAGCACCCTAGTAAGAGCAGAATTAACTGGATAATTGAGGCGCTTAACTGCTTTGAGTGGTTTTTTGATTCCAAACATTTTATTGCTGCCTCTGCTACTATGCTTGTTTTCCAAAAAGCAGTTCGTGAGCTGCTGCAATAATTCGCCGCTCATTCGGATACGCTAAGCGAGTAGAAACTTTATCGATTCGAACCCATTCAACTTTTTCTGCTTCTTGATCAGGATCATTTTGGGTGGTTAAAGTACCAGACAAAGCTTCAAGTAAAAAGTGGTGTACTACTTTGTGGACCCGGCGATCAATCCCGGAAAACCAATAATCAATACTTGCAAGATGTTTTAAAACGCGCCCAGAAATACCTGTTTCTTCAAAGACTTCTCGAACAGCAGCTTCTGCCGGAGTTTCACGTCCTTCGAGATGACCTTTAGGGAGGCACCATTCAAGTCTGCCACCGCGATTTCGCCGAGCAATTACTGCAACAAAAGCATGACCTTCTTGGACGGAGATAATCACACCGCCCGCAGAGGTCTCATTAACAATCGGAAGTGAATTTGCGCTGATATTTGCACCGTTATTAGTACTAGCGCTGAAATTTCCTCTCGATTGAGTTACGCCAGAAGCAGCAATATTTGATGCTTCTGTTGAGTAATCTTGCATATCCCTATTCTAGTGATTACGCCCGCCATAGATGAAGTACACGAATATTCGTGGCACTCTTAGAGAGTGACACTTTTTAACGCATATTCAACTGATAACGGATCTGACTTGAACACTGAAGCTAATCAGCGTGCTCGGATGCTTACGCAAGGACACCAGACCTTAAGCAAGCTTCCAGAAGCAATTCTTGAACTAGGTACTATTTTCTCACAAAACGGTGAAGAGTTGGCATTGGTCGGTGGGCCGGTCCGAGATGCGTTTTTAGGATTGCCGGTGCACGATTATGATTTCACGACTTCGGCAGTACCAGAGAAAACTCAAGAATTATTAACTTCTTGGGGTGATAGTTGTTGGGATATCGGGAAAGAATTTGGAACAATTGGTGCTGCTCGTGATGGTTTTGTGGTTGAAGTAACCACTTATCGGAGCGAAGAATATGATCGCAATTCGCGAAAACCTGAAGTTCAGTACGGTTTAAATTTAGATGGCGATTTAACTCGTCGAGATTTCACAGTTAACGCAATGGCTGTACGGCTTCCACAGCTTGAATTAGTTGATCCTTGCGGTGGATTTGCTGATCTTTTAGCAGGTGTTTTACGAACACCTGCACCCGCGCACCAATCTTTTGACGACGATCCGTTGCGGATAATGCGTGCAGCACGTTTTTCCGCACAACTTGGATTTATTGTTACTGAAGAAGTCATGAAAGCAATGACTGATCTTGCCCCACGTTTGGAGATTGTCTCAGTAGAACGAATTACCGCTGAATTAAAACGTTTAATTACCGCAAAGCAGCCACGACGCGGTTTAGAACTAATGGTGGAAACCGGGGTGTGTGATTATGTTCTGCCAGAATTTTCTGGCCTGCGAGAAACAGTTGACGAACATGGTCGGCATAAAGATGTCTATGAACACACGCTAATCGTGTTAGATCAAGCAATTGCTTTAGAAACAGGTACTGACGGAGAAGTTCCAGGACCTGATTTCACTTTACGATTCGCGGCGCTTTTACACGATATTGGAAAACCGGCAACGCGGCGTTTTGAAGCTAATGGGACTGTTTCTTTCCATGCCCATGATTTAGTTGGTGCGCGAATGGCTAAGAAACGCATGAAATATCTGCGTTTCGATAATCAAACGATTAAAGATGTTTCACGGCTTGTGGAACTACATTTAAGATTCCATGGATATGGAGAACAGGTTTGGACTGATTCAGCAGTTCGTCGGTATGTCGCCGATGCTGGACATCTATTAACACGTTTAAATCGACTTACTAGAGCTGACTGCACTACGCGAAATCGACGAAAAGCCGCCTGGTTAAAAGCAGGAGTAGACGATCTAGAATCAAGAATTAAATTGCTCCAAGAACAGGAAGAAATCGCAGCAATTCGTCCAGATTTGGACGGGCAAGAAATTATGGAAATCCTTGGTTTGAAACCAGGTCGAGAAGTTGGTCAGGCACGAGCATTTCTTTTAGAACTTCGTCTGGAAGAAGGTCCACTTGGTCCTGAAACTGCGAAGGAACGCTTGCTGCAATGGTGGTCTGATAAACAAAGTGCGGAAGCTTCTGAGTAGAATTTTTGAAGGATTCAGCATTAGCGGTACTAAATGAAGCAGATTAAACAAATCCGTATTTTCCTTAAAGCTTGGGAGTCGCTTGCTTTTCGAAGGTTGCTCTTAGTACGACTTTGCTCGCAATTAGGTGATGGATTATTTCAAATTGGCTTAGCTTCATTATTTTTCTTTGCCCCAGAACGCTTGGCGAGTTTATCTGAAATTGCGCTCGCATTTGTGGTGTTATTACTACCGTTTACAATTATTGGCCCTTTTGCATCCCCGGTACTTGATCGCTGGTCACGCCGACAAGTGCTAGTTTTTGGTAACTTTGCACGAGCTATTTTGACTTTAGGTGCTTTGGCATTGTTCTGGTTCGAGCAAAATTCTTTTTGGGTTTATCTCCTTGCCTTAATTGCGATTGGGATAAATCGGTTTTTGCTTGCAGCTTTGTCCGCGGCATTACCGCGCACTGTTCCCACGGAATCTTTGTTAATTGCGAATTCCATTGTGCCAAGCTTGGGCGGAATTGCGGCAGCGGTTGGAGCTGTTTTTGGCGCTATTGCAAAATTTTTAATTTTCGACGGCGTGGGTCAAGATTTATTTCTCCTTTTATTTGCTGCGATCTGTTTTGGCGGAGCCGCGTTTACTGCGAAAGGGTTTTCATTAACAATTCTTGGACCAGAAACTTCAACTACACTTAACTCGCGGCACGTCGTCGGCAATGTAATTTCAGATCTTGCGGAAAGTGCCCGGGTGCTTTGGCAACTTCGAATTCCAGCTTATGCACTTGGAGCAATGGCATTGCATCGTTGTTTTTACGCATTAAATTTGATTTCGTTTATTTTGCTTTCCAGGTCTGAAACTTTCGCTTTATCTGGAACCGAAAATAGTTCCGGATTTGCAGATTTTGCAGCTATTCTCGGTTTTTCTTTTCTTGGAAATGGGATTGCAATCTTCATTACTGCTTGGATTGGAGGTCATTTATCTCCCATAAAATGGGTTACAACTTGCATTGTCGTAACTTCTTTTGCGCAAGCTCTCTTAACTCTTGGTCCTTTACTTGTAACGATTAATCTGGCTGCAGTTTTTCTTGGCTTTGGAACACAAGGGGCAAAAATTGCAGTGGACACAATTGTTCATCGTGAAACTCCAGATAATTATCGGGGGAGAGCTTTTATCTGGTACGACATGCTTTATAACTTTGCTTTTATCTGTGCAGCTGGGGTTGCGCTGATATTTCTTCCAAATTCTGGTTGGAGTTTCAATCTTTTTGCGGGAATGTTCTTTACGCAATTAACTTTAGGGGGATTTTTCTTTTATTTCGCAGATAAAAATCATGCCAAGGGATGAGCCTATGAGAAAGTATTCTCGTTAGGCTAGAGATGTCGAAATTTATACACTTAGGCAAGTAAGCTAGAGATATAACTTGCAATAGCATTCTTGAACTGAATGTTTTCGGCAAAGTAAAAGGAATTATGAATTTGTATTTTGGTAGTCATAACGCTGGAGGGTCAAGATGAGCGAAACGTCTAATGAGAGTCCTGAGCGTAGCGCCGAGCTGGAAGTGGAGCAACATCTTATTGAGGCCGAACTTAATGGTGAGAACCTTCCACCGCGAGATATTACAATCGGCCTTGATCGTCATGTGCCAGTAGGCTTGGTGATTTTGGCGGTCATTTCTTTGATGACCATTGCTTTTACTGGGTTACATTTTGTGCAGGGTGTATTTGCCCCGTTTTTCTTAGGTTTGACTTTAGTGCTTGCTTTCCGGCCAATTGGCCGCGGAATGGTCAAACGTGGATTACCAATTTGGTTTGCAATCACCACAACATTTTCGGTGTTAATTGTAGTTTTTGTGGGTATTGTTTCACTTGTTGTGTGGTCTTTTACGCCGGTTCCGGTAACACTGATGAATTATTCAGGCCGATTTAGAGAAACAGTAGCGGCTCTAAGCCACTTTTTAAAGGAAAATAATTTACAGTCTTTAGATGTTTCAAAATTGCTTAGCAATATTGATTACAACACTATTATTACCTTCGCATTTAATTTCGTAGATCAATTTTCTCGAATCGGTGGATTACTTGCGATTGTTGTGGTTGCATTGTTCTTTATCACTCTTGATACAGCCACAATGAAAGCACGAGCTGAAGTTTCACGCCGCTGGCATTCAAACCTCGCGATTGCACTTGAAGGTTTTGAGAAAAGAGTTCGTGCTTACTGGATTATTTCTACGGTCTTCGGATTAATTGTGGCAGTTGTTGATGTTATTGCTCTGCAGATGCTAGCAATTCCCTTGGCTTGGACTTGGGGAATCTGGGCTTTTGTGACGAACTATATCCCGAATATTGGCTTCATTATCGGCGTACTTCCACCAATGTTAATGGCATTACTTGATCAAGGATGGCAAGCAATGCTTTGGGTAATGGTTTTATATTCGGTAATTAATGTTGTGATTCAGACTTTTGTGCAACCAAAATTTACCGGTGACGTCGTCGGACTTTCGCCTACAGTAACTTTTATCTCTCTTGTTGTTTGGACAAGCATTGTCGGTATTTTAGGTTCAATTTTGGCGGTACCGTTAACATTGTTCTTTAAAGCTTTATTAGTTGATGCAGACCCGAGAACACGTTGGTTAGATGTTTTCTTAATATCTGAAAAAGATCTTCGCCAGCGGCAAATTGA
Source organism: Arcanobacterium sp. (assembly GCA_034173665.1). Lineage (GTDB taxonomy): Bacteria > Actinomycetota > Actinomycetes > Actinomycetales > Actinomycetaceae > Arcanobacterium_A. The sequence continues at coordinate 6,876 of JAXFDG010000192.1, read as the reverse complement.
AGGTCGCTACGACGTCGATATTTATCAAAAACTAGAAGAACCGCGTCTGACAGGAACTTTTGAAACTATTAATAGTCATCTTCCAAATATTGGAAATTCAAACCGAAATCTCAGGAAAATTTCAGCAAGAATTAGGAAATTTGGAAAGTCGGATATACGTAGCACAGTAACAAAAATCCGCGGAAATCGAACTGAGCCGAAGGAGTAGTTGTGGCTAAACCGAAGCAGGAAACAAAGCGGAAAAAATTTAATTATCCGCGTGCAGGAAAAGGTAAGATTCAACGCTGGCTTCCAAGTTGGAGATTCCTGCTGGGGTCATTCTTTTCGTTTATTACACTTGGAGCATTAACCTTTTTAGTGCTTTATATTGTGATTGATGTTCCCGAACCTGATGATTTTGCAGTATCCCAAAATACAGTGATTTATTATGCAGATGGAACAGAAGAGCTTGGTCGAATTTCGGAAGTTAATCGAAATATTGTGCCGCTTTCCGAGATTCCGATAGAGATGCAGCACGCTATTGTGGCTTCAGAGGATAAGTCTTTTTATACCAATAGCGGTATTTCACCGACTGCGATTATGCGAGCGTTGATTAATAATCTTCGAGGCGGACCACGTCAAGGTGGTTCAACTTTGACGCAACAATATGCAGAACGATACTACATGGGTACGACCACTGATTACCTTGGTAAAATTCGAGAAGCAATATTGGCAATTAAGATTGATAATGCTCAGTCAAAAGACGAAATTTTGGCTAACTATCTAAATACGATTTATTTTGGCCGTGGAGCATATGGCGTTGATGCGGCAGCTCAAGCTTATTTCGGAAAGTCTGCATCAGACTTATCTTTATCAGAATCTGCACTATTAACTGCTGTAGTTCCTGCTCCTTCAGCCTGGGATCCAGCAAAAAATGCGGATATTGCCTTGCAACGTTATCAACGTGTTCTCCGCAGAATGGTCGAAGATGAGTGGATTACTCAAGCAGATGCAGACGCGATAAGTGAAAACTTACCGGAGACTATTGTGCCGGAGATCAAAAATACTTTCGCTGGTCCGAATGGTCATTTATTGCAGAGTGTGCGTGATGAATTAGTTGATTCTGCAGGACTCTCTGAGGATGAAATAAATCGTGGCGGGTACACTGTAATCACCACTTTTGATAAAGAGATGCAGGATGCAGCAAATGCGACTATGGCAGAAGTGCCAACTGATCGCCCAGCAGGAATGAATTTTGGTTTATATTCAATGAATCCTACAGACGGTGCAGTTTATGCAATGTATGGTGGTCCTGATTATTTACAACGGCAACGTAATTCGGCCACGCAAGATCGGGCACAAGGCGGTTCTACTTTTAAGCTCTTTGCAAGTCTTGAAGCTTTAAATCAGGGAATTAGTTTTGATAAATATTTCAATTCTTCCACTAGTTATACCGTAGGAAATCATACTTTTAGTAATTATAATTTACGTTCTTATGGCCAGCAGAATATTCCAGGACTCTTGAAATACTCGGTAAACACTGGTTTTATTCGACTAAATGAACAAATTGGGCCAGCAAATACAAAAGCAATGGCGGTGAAATTAGGGCTCAGTGAGGATACTCCTGGTTTAGACGAAAACGTTGGAAATGTTCTTGGTTCTGCTTCAGTTACACCTCAGGAAATGGCTCGTGCTTATGCGACTGTGGCTAACGGCGGGTTTTTAGTAACACCACACGTTGTTGCAGAAATTAAAGATGCTAAAGGGAATGTAATTTATTCAGCAGATTCTCAGCGCGTACGAGTTATTCCACAAGAAGATGCTGACGCGATGGCACTTGCTTTACAAGAACCGTTCAAATCAGGTGGAACAGCTTCGTTCATTTCTCATAGTTTGGATCGTACTTATGCTGGCAAGTCAGGAACTTCAACAGGTCCAGTATCAGCATGGTTTATTGGGTTCACACCACAAATGATTACTGCGGTAGATATTTTCCAAATTGGTGACGACGGCGGGGAAGAAATTCTCGGTCAAGTTAATGGCTACAAGATTGCGGAATCACATTTCTTCCCGACAATAATTTGGCGTGAATATATGCTGCAGGCAATGGAAAAGTTTGAAAAAGTGGATTTTGGCAAATGGCCGACTAATAGTGGATACGATCCGGGGTCGATTTCAAATAATCAACCAACACCAGTTGTTCCAGATACAAATACAGAGACAGAAGTAGAAACTCCGGAAACTCCGGTAACAGAGGAGGAGACACCTGTAACTCCAGCTCCAACAACGGAAGAAGAGACACCTGTAACTCCAACACCTACGCCTACTCCGACACCAACACCAACCCCGACACCAACGCCTACTCCAACTCCAACACCACCAGAGGAGATTCAACCTCCAACCACTGATACAGGTGGTGGAACCGAAGCAACACAACCTTAATCATTTAATCTTGTCTTAATTATTTATCTTGTGTCGAAAAACGCAGTGAAATAAATAAATTAAGGCTAAACAATAAGGGTTGGAATAGGTTAAGATTAGTAACTGTATTGTGTTTTCATAATGTTGAAGATGCCTTACAAGCATGACCCTCCTGTCACGGAGAGACCGTGACCGCAAAGACCAAAGGAGGTGGGTGTACATGCGTCAGTACGAGATGATGATTATTCTCGACCCAGAAGTTGACGAGCGTAATCTCCAGACCAATCTAGATAAGCTCCTCGCAGTTGTCCCTGCAGAAGGTGGCTCACTCGATAAGATTGACATCATGGGTAAGCGCCGTCTCGCCTACGAAATCAAGAAGAAGTCTGAAGGTGTCTACGTAGTGGTTTACATGACCGCAACTCCAGCCACCGCTCAGGAACTAGATCGCCAGCTCGGTCTTAATGAGACCGTTTTGCGTACCAAGCTGCTTCGTTTCGAACCAGTACCAGTAGAAGACTGAGAAGAAGCTCAAGGAGAAACTGATGGCGGGCGAACCAACTGTAACCGTAATCGGCAATCTTGTTGCTGATCCAGAATTGAACTACACCTCTACCGGACGTGCTGTAGCAAACTTTACGGTAGTTTCCACCCCTCGTACTTTGAATCGTCAAACTAACGAATGGGAAGACGGCGAAAGTATGTTTGTGCGCGGGTCTGTGTGGGGAAATTATGCAGAGAATATTGCTGAGTCTTTGACTAAAGGCACTCGCGTAATTGTTCATGGCCGTTTGAAGGTGCGTTCATATCAACGTAATGATGGCAGCCAAGGAACTTCTATTGAAATGGAAGTAGAAGAAGTTGGTCCAGCTCTCCGTTTCGCTAAAGCTTCGGTAACCCGAGCTACAGGCGGCTCCGGAAATGGCTTCAATCAAGGCCAAGCCTCTCGTGGCCAGGCCTCATACGATGCTCCAAGTGGTGGAGCAATGCATGATCCTTGGGCAGTAAATGCTCCAGCATCAGCTTTTGATGATCCACCACAGTTTTAAAGCAGCATCACCAGACTTTTCGTGTTGATTTTGAAAAAATATTTTCAAAATTTGCACAGCTTGATTGAAAGAGGAAGAAAAATGGCAAAGCCAGTATTGCGCAAGCCAAAGAAGAAGGCCAACCCATTAAAGTCGGCCAAAGTCGAGGTAATCGACTACAAAGATACCGCAACATTGCGTAAGTTCATCTCCGACCGCGGCAAGATTCGTGCTCGTCGTGTAACCGGTGTAAGCGTACAGGAACAGCGTCAGATTGCTCGTGCAGTAAAGAATGCACGCGAAATGGCATTGCTCCCTTACTCGAGCTCTGCTCGCTGATAGGAGGATTACCTGATGAAGATTATCCTCACTCACGAAGTAAAGGGCCTGGGCACCGCAGGTGAAGTTGTTGAAGTAAAGGACGGCTACGGTCGTAATTACCTTATTCCACGTGGCTACGCAGTTGCATGGACTAAGGGTGCACAGAAGCAGATTGATCAGATTGCAGAATCGCGTCGTAAGCGCGCAACTGAAGATCTTGAATCTGCTCGTGAAACTCGCGATGTGCTTGAAGCAGCAGTTCTTGAAATTGCAAAGACCGCTGGTGATAACGGACGCCTCTTTGGTGCTGTAACCACCAAGGATGTTGCAGAAGCTGCTTCTGCAGTATCCGGCAAGGCAATTGATCGCCGTGCAGTAAACCTTAATTCGACGATTAAGTCGGTTGGTGAATATACCGGTGTTGTTCAGCTTCATGACGAAATCTCTGCAGCTGTAAAGATTTCCGTTGTTGCTGCAAAGTAAGTTATTTTAACTGCTTATAGAGTTGTGGGTGGAAAGCAATACTTTCCACCCACAATTCTATAATTTTGCTTACTTTGGTTAAAACTGAATTGGTGAAGTTTTAACCAAAGCTATTTTAATGAGCGACCATGGTCGGAGGTAGTTGGTCAGCGATAGTATTTGCTGCAATGTGCCCAAATACGATTGCGGCTCCGATAGAGGTTCCACCTGCGGTATAGGTATGGCCGACCACTGATTTAGTAGTATTTCCTGCTGCATAGAGCCCTTCGATAACTGTTCCGTCTTCACGAGTGACTCGAGCCTTTTCATCGATTACGAGTCCGCCAGCGGTACCGATATCTCCTGGATAAACACGAGTTGCGTAGAAAGGACCTTTCTTAACTTCTCCCAAAGAAGGGTTCGGCTTGTGGTAACGATTTCCATAGAAACGATCGTGTTCATCTTCACCGCGATGGAAATCTTCATCGATACCATTTCTTGCAAAACCGTTAAATCGATTAATAGTTTCACGGAGTTGTTCTACAGGTACTTCAATTGCTTCGGCTAATTCTTCAATTGTGTCACGTTTAATTACGGCCCCGGACTCGTAGAATTCTTTCGGGAGTTCAACACGGGGGAGATAGCCATAAGCAAACATATACTTATTCCGGAATTGTTGATCAAAGATTAACCAAGCTGGGAGATTTTCAGCTTCTCCTTCACCTTTGCCAAAGTGTCCGCCATACAAACCTTGACCAGCTGTACAGTAAGGAAGAGCTTCGTTCATAAAACGCTTACCAGAACCGTTAACTATCAAAGTGTGTGGGAGAGAACGATCCGGGACGATAAATCGTTCTTCGTCGTCGATAACAATAAACTCGAAGCCCTTAGTTTTTGGTAGTTTAATCACGGGGGACCAAATTGCGTCGGCCATATTGTCGATGGCTGCGCCATGCTTTAAGCCGATATTAATACCGTCTCCAGTATTTCCTTCAGCACCAACAGTCCAAGTTCCATTAATTGGAGCACGCTGATACTTTTGCCGCATTTCCCCATTACGTTCAAAACCACCGCATCCGAGAATGACTCCATGATTTGCGGCAACGGCAATATCTTTTCCGTTTTGTTTTAACACAACCCCGGAAATACGTGAACCTTGACGAGTGAGGTCTGTAATTGCTGTTTTAAGCTTTACTTCTACTCCTGCTTCAAGGCAAGCATGCATCAACGCACCTGTTAAAGCCGCACCCATAGTAACGACTTTTTCTCCACGGAGTTTTTGCAAAATATTACGCACAGTAAGTTTTGCGCCGCGAATTAGTGGTTTTGGATTGGTCATGAAAAGGAGTAAGTCTGCAGAATCAAAAGAATTTAAATCCAATTTAATTGCTGGGCGGAAATATGCCTTGACATGTGTTTCTTCCCATTCTCCAAGAAGTCGAGTGTCGAAAGCACCGGCTTCAATTCCGCGCCCAGTTTTTGCTGCTCCAGGAGCATCAAGCCAATAGTCTGGGTATCCTTCCATATTTCGCCAGACTAAATGCTTACAAGAGGCTGTAATAAAATCAATTGCTTTCTTGCCTTCTTCAAGGAAAGCATCAATCATTTCATCTGAAGTGCAGTCACCAATAGTAGCTTTTAGATATTGTTTACCAAGTTCTGTCGAATCAGTTTTCCCCACTTGTGCGAGCTGATTATTTCCTGGTACCCAAACCATTCCGGCAGATTTTGAAGTAGATCCACCCCAATGGCTATCTTTTTCAACAAGAAGAACCGTTAGTCCACGGCGTGCAGCAGTAAGCGCTGCCGTTAGTCCAGCAGCGCCGGAGCCAGCAACAATAACATCATAAGCATCTTTGCTTGGAGCATCATAAGCAGTCATGACTCTATGCTAACGCGTGAACCAATAATTCGCAGCGAATATGGGAATCAGAGTACTAGGTATTTTTCTGAATCATCCATTCTTCACCACGAATCCGCCATAACATTGTCCCGGCACGTACCCCCATAAAAACTAATCCATAAGAAATCCAGAGGAAGTGCATTCCGAAGAATCCAAGGCTAGGTGCGAAGTAGGTGATTCCAAGTGCAAGCGGAAGAAAGGAGAAAAATGAATACAGCATATATTTTGCTAATTTTTGTGAATCACCGGCACCGATTAATACGCCGTCGAGCATATAAGTAATAGCGGCAATGGGTAGCAAAATTCCGCAAATCCAGAGAATCTGCTGAGAAAGTGAACGCACGTCGTCATCTGTAGACATTAAATGTGGAACAAATGTAGATATTAAAAGGAAGGAAATCCCTGTTAGAACTCCGAACCAAAATCCCCATCTGAGGCATCTATTTAAAACCATTCGAACTACAGTTTTATTTTTTCGCCCCAATCCTTGCCCTACTAGTATTTGTGCGGCAGTGGCGAGAGCATCGAGACCATATGCGGCGAAATTCCAAAGCGCCATAATTATTTGGTTACTTGCGAGTGCAATAGTTCCTAAAGAGGTTGCTGCGAAGATTTGGAGCAGTAGTGCTCCGCGCAATGATACCGTGCGCAGGAAAAGTGGGAAGGCATCTTTTAAAGAACGAAGTAATCCAGCGCCGGTGGGTAGTAGTGATGTGGGAAATTCAGAGTTATTGTTTTTCCGGAGTTGCAGAATTTTTCCAA
>JAXFDG010000191.1:0-3196 GCA_034173665.1 Arcanobacterium sp. | reverse complement strand
CAACGATTGCAATTTTCATTACAATGCGATCTTTACTTCCAGTTACCTGGACTGCTGGAATCCCTTATATTGCGATTCTTATCGGATCCTTTTTGATTTTGCGCAAGGTTCGCAAACTCCCTGAGCCAGAGCCGCTAGCTTACCCTGTGGATCTTCCAGAAAATCGCTAAATTCCACTTAATTTCACTACAATTCTGAACCCAATAAAAGGGGCGGAGTCAAATACGACTCCGCCCCTTTTATGCTCAAGTTTTACTTGTTAGCAGCAACAAAATCTGCAAATGCCTTAATCCAGCCAGCGAAGAATTCCTTCGAAGCTGGAACTACTTCACCTGCCATCAAGCCGGTCTCAATACCGTTAATGTATCCCTCTGGTTGACCCATAAGCTTTGCCCCAAAGAAAGCCATCATTGAGCGAAGTGGCTGCTGCCCTGCCGCAGTGCCGATCCCAGAAACAGAAGCACCAATAGTTGCCACAGGCTTACCAGTAAGCGCAGCGGTACCATACGGACGTGAAGTCCACTCAAGAGCATTGTGCAAAGCAGCAGAGAAAGAACGGTTATGCTCTGGAGTAATTAGGAGCACGCCGTCAGCATCAATAATCTGTTGCTTAAATTCAGTTGCAACTGCTGGCCAGTTTCCGTCAAAATCACGGTTATAGAGTGGCAAATCTGCAATCTTTGCTTCAACTAGCTCTACTCCCTCTGGTGCAAGTGCCACTAGTTCTTCAGCAAGCTTTCGGTTCATCGATTCGGCAGAAAGTGATCCCACCAAGTATACAATCTTCATGTTTTTCCTAACTAATATTTGTTTTATTCAACAATAACAAAAATAGTTTAATATTCAACTTAAGTTCTAGTGTAACAGAAATCAGTGACACTAATTACAAGAATGGCTGAGGTGTCACAAAAACAAAACCTCAGCCATCCACAAATAAAATTAGCCTTACCGCAAGCCCACTCCCCGCTCAAGAGCCAGAAAAATCAACTCATCGAGTAATTCTGCATACGGAATTCCGGTTCTCTCCCACATCACCGGATACATCGAAAATGGCGTAAATCCTGGAAGTGTATTCAACTCGTTTACCAAAACCTCACCGTCGGTAGTGTAGAAGAAATCAACTCGAGTTAAGCCCTCACAACCAAATGCTTCAAAGGATTTCACAGCAAGTTTCCGAATCTCGGCCGTAACCTCATCCGGAATCGCTGCTGGAATCGCCATCGTTAAGCCGGAAGTTGAAACATATTTATGCTCAAAATCGTAGAACCCAGCAGATTCATCGGCCAACACAACCTCACCCGGCAAGGATGCTCGAGCCTGAGAAAAACCATGCCCACCAAGCACAGCACATTCTATTTCACGCCCATCAATTCCCTGCTCAATCACAATCTTTGGATCATGACGGTGTGCTTCCTCCACTGCGGCAGCCAAATCTTCCAACTTTTCCACTCGCGAAATCCCCAGCGAGGAACCTGCACGCGCCGGCTTCACATAAACCGGGAATTGCAACTGCTTAACTTGCGCAATCACTGCTTCACGATCATTTGCCCACTGCGCTGCAGTAACGGCCACGTAAGGCCCAACACCAATGCCCGCGTTGCGCAATACTACTTTCATAAAGTCTTTATCCATCGCCGCAGCGGAAGCGAATACTCCACATCCCACATACGGAATATTTGCCATCTCAAAGAGGCCCTGAATTGTGCCATCCTCACCAAACGGCCCATGCAAAAGGGGGAAAACAACATCCACCGAACCGAGAGAAGTAACTTTCAGATCCGCCCCGACGCCGTCGATACGAAGTAAATCTTGGGAGCCATCTCCAGGTGGAAGAATAATTCGTGACGACGAAGCCGCCACTTCCGTTGTTGCACCATTGAGCTGAAGTTTACGTGGGTCCGTTTCACCCGGAACCCATTCACCACTCTTCGTAATCCCGATTGAGATTACTTCATACCGCTCCGGGTCAAGAGCCGCAAGCACCGCGCCGGCAGTTGCACAAGAAATCGGGTGTTCACCAGAGGCACCACCATAAACTACAGCTACACGAATTTTTCTATTTTGCATATCCATCGAGCTAAATATTACTCTCCTAGCGGAGTTTCGGGGCAGATATACGCGATTATCTCGAGATACACTTGAGGTACGTCACAAGGAGGAACTATGAAAAAGTCAGTTGTTTCACTACTTGCCATCGCTACGATTGCCGTAAGCACCCTCACCGCTTGTGGAACTAACACCGCTAATCAAAGCAACACATCCTCTAAAAATAGTGATGCAACCTCCACCTCAGAAGCTGAAAACACGGTGGCAAACTCAGCAGACTCAGAATCAGCTGCAGAAAATGCTACAGCTCCTACCACAGAAGATAATCAAGACGTAACCGAGGCTCAAACGGGGTTCACCAGTTCTCCAAGCAACTCCGATAATTGGTCAAGTATTGATGCCCAAGCAAAATATCAAACCCATCGAATCGGCAGTCACGAAGAATACGATCGCGTTGTTGTGGAGTATAAAAATGATAGCGCCGGGAAACTTTCTTGGGCCAGTGAAGGTTGGGCTGATGAGGTCATAGAAGACGGTCGGGGTCTCCCCTACGACTTAGATTCCAAGCGTGCAATCCAAATCATCGTCGGTGGATTAAGTTACACCGAAGAAGGCGACCCTGAGATTAAAGAGCTTAACGTTCCAGCAGATTCCGCAATCAAGAAAGTTATCGTTAGCTACCCATTCGAGGGATATCATCTCATTAACATCGGACGCGATAGCGATGCGCCTTATCGCGTCACTCTGCTCGAAAATCCCACTCGAATAGTAGTCGATATCCAAAAATAATTAGCCGCGTTACAGCTTAGTGCCTAAACTTAGACTGCATTAAAGCTTAATCACGTTACAGCTTTTCTACCTTTACAGCTTTTCTACCTGGGCACCCAAAGCTCGCAACTTCTGCATAAAGTGTTCATAACCCCGATTAATGATATCGATACCAGAAATTACCGATTCTCCCCGAGCTGCCAAAGCAGCAATCAAATAGGAGAATCCACCACGCAAATCAGGCACCTCAATATCTGCAGCTTCAAGCGCAATTGGCCCTTGAATCACAGCTGAATGGAAGAAATTCTCACGGCCAAAACGGCATTGCTTCGAGCCGAGGCATTCACTATAAACCTGGATGTGTGCCCCCATCTGTTTCAGA
>JAXFDG010000190.1:0-6444 GCA_034173665.1 Arcanobacterium sp. | reverse complement strand
GACCAGTAGCCGGATCAATCAACTTCGCAGGATTATCCGCAGAAATAGTAATCGGAACGATATCTGCACCAGGAGCAAAGGTCGGCTGACCAGTTTGAGAAGCCCCTTGCAACCCTTCAGAAGTAACTGGTGTACCAGTTGGAGTCACTGGAGTAACAGTTGGAGTATACACATTAATTAATGGTTGCCCATCCTGACCAAGAACAGCAGATTCAACAGGATCTGGGGTTCCAATGAAGTCTGGATTTGGCTGGAATGTAATCTCTCCAGTCAAAGGGTCAATAGTGTAAGTACCAATCTGCTTCCCATCCTTCATTGCTGGAATAGTGGTTTCATCAGTTGGCTGACCAGTAGTCGGATCAATCAACTTCGCAGGATTGTCTACAGAAGGAGTAACGGTGGTTCCGTTAGCATCAACATATGTAGGAGTTACAGTTTGTGGCTGCCCTTGAAGCCCCTCAGACTTTTCTTCAAAATTGTACCAACGAATTGAAGCTGGATTTGGCAAGTCAAGACCGCGAACACTGGTGAAAGACGCGGTTTCTGTAGTGTACTTCTTTACAATATCCGCATTTGCAATTGCTGGATCTACATTACGTATCGGAATTGTAATAGTCAGCGTCTGCTGATTTACGTCTAAATAGCCATCAGTGAAAATAAACTTATTGTTTCCATCAAAGGACCAATTATTTAAGGTAGCAGAGTCAATCGCACCAGCCCCCGCGATTACTGGATCGCCAGCAAATTCGAGTCCCTCAGGCAAAGTATTCTCAAAAGTCCAACCAAACTTAGACCCAAGATCAGAACGATTTGTAATCGTATAAGTAATGGTTGATTCACCAGTATAACGAATCATCTCAGAATCGTTATTGCCTTCATGTTGTGAGTCAGTGCCATCCCAATCACCGTACTGCACATCAAGCTGAGGAGTTACGTCGTAAACTTTGAGGTTATCAATTACCCCATCGTTACCAGAACCAGTATAAGCACGGTTACGTAAAATTAGTTGTACAGTGTCACCTTCATTGAGGAATCCTGACTTATTAATAAAACTACCTGCTGCTAAATCAGTGGTGCCGCGTGGATCAGCAACAGTCGAACGTGCAGAACTAAAGTCAGCACAAGGATTAATCAAAGCTGTGTCAGTATAGGTCCAATACTGCTTACTGAACTGGGTTGTATTATCCGCATAGAATGGAATGTCTCGGTTAGTAATAACATTCCAGCCATTAGGATTTTGTCGCGCAGTTGGTACTGCTCCCCAATTCGAAAATTGTGTCACGTAGCCATATGCACTCGCAGCACCTGGGAGCCAACTTGGAAGAATCCCGTTCGTAACAGTGGTATCGCGAAGATTACCACTTGCATCTAAACGATCTGCAATCAAGTGCTCTGTTCCGCTAGCGTCAATATAGGAAAATGCCAGCACTGGATGCGCATGGCTTGCAAAGCTCGGATAACAGTTCAGAGCTGCAGCATCTAAACCAAATGTTAGAAAGCGATCAGTAGCTCCAGGCACAGAAATCGGGGTCGTTGGGTCGGTTCGTACTACCACACCATCTTGTGGCAATGTAGCCGCACCTGTGGTGTAAGAAGCAATTGATGTTTGAGAATCTTTGTTTGGTAAATTCTCCATCAACAATTTCACTTGATTGAACCAAGCATTATTAGCTCCACAGAATGTTGAACTTGGCTTAGAAACCAAATCAGAGCCCATCAAGATTCCAGTACAGTTATCGGTGGACTGCCAATAAGCATCCGAAGTGTACTGAATACCTTCATTATTTAGACCTTGGCCATTATTTGCAGCCTCTGATCCGGTGTAGTCACCAAGAAATTCCCAAGATGAAGTACGGTTTTCAAAGCCTTCCCAAAAGAGAAGCTTGTACTCACTTGGAGTTCCTGGTTGACCAGCAACATTTTCTGCGGCAACCGACGACGTGGAAACTGCCAACCCGACGAGTCCTGCACCCATAACAGTTGCAGCCGCAAACGTAGCTAAACCACGTTTAAGTTTTGATTGTGTCAATTTAATTCCTTTACATAAAATTCCCGCATTATCGAGAACTTATTTGGATTATGTGAAACACGTACATTTCATTTCAAGCCTATGCCTCAGTTAGAAAAAGAACCAACTGCTAAGCTTGATAATTCCAACACATGTCTGAACTATTTACTTTTTCCATATATTTAGCAATTACTATTCTGAGATTTTTCACTAAACTAAATAGAGTAATATGGAAGGTTAATTTTTCTTACAAAAGTTTTATCTCAACTTCTGCAAGAATAATTTTCCTTAAAAAGAGAGTCACTAGCTAAAGACCCTGATTAAAATATTCTTCAGCAGAGGCATTCCTAGCTCAAATCATCCCTGGTTTCGAAATTTTCTAGCTGCGCTCCACCAAACCAAGAATTACTTCACAAGATTTACGGAATGACCCAACCGGTAAAAATTCGTGTACCGAATGAAAGTTATGCGCCCCAGTAAAGAAATTTGGAGTAAGTAAACCCTTGCTCGACAAGTATGATCCATCAGTTCCGCCACGCATAGCAAGGTAAATCGGTTCAATCCCGAGAAACGAGAACACTTCTTCCAGATCATCAATTGCGCTACGATTTTCCGCCGTTATTGCATCAGAAATGTTTCCATAAACATCTTCAAACTTCACAGAAATATGAGCTCGCGGATATTTATCTTGAAGAGATTTCACAATCTCAGCAATTCGCGCCTTTTTCTCATTATATTTTTTCAGATCATGATCACGAATATTCAAAATTACCGTTGCTGTGGATTGATTCCCCGAAAGCTCCTGCAACCAAATATATCCTTCACGCCCTTCAGTACGCTCTGGAACTTCATCAGGATTTAAAGTGTTTGCTAAATCCACGGCAATTAAATTTGGATTGACCATATTTCCTTTAGCCGACATCGGATGAGCACTAACTCCCCGAATCAATACTTCCGCAACCCCGGCGTTAAAAGTTTCAAAAACAAGTTCCCCAAGCTGCGCAGAGTCAATTGTGTAAGCATACTTTGGAGAAAATTTCGCCAAATCTAAAACTTTTGCTCCCCGTAATCCAATCTCTTCATCGGGTACAAAAGCAATATGTACATCTCCATGTGGAATTTTATTTTCCACGATGAAATGTAATGCTGTCATAATTGCAGCAATGGCAGCTTTATCATCCGCTCCAAGAACAGAAGTTCCATCAGTGCAAATAATATCTTGCCCAAGATAGCTATTAAGTTCTGGAAATTGTTTCGGATCCAGCACTTCCCCATTCCCAAGCTCAATTATTCCACCCTGATACCCTTTTACTACCTGTGCTCTTACCTGCGAACAGAGGTTCACATCTGCTGTATCAAGATGTGCGCAAAAACCAATTGAATCCTTAGCTATTCCATTTCCCGGCAAAACTGCAGTAACACAACAATGCTCATCAATCTCTACATCGGATAACCCAAGTTCAGTAAGCTCCTCCACCAAGAGTTTTGCTAATTTCCACTGCCCTGGCGTACTTGGAATTTCTGTCACTTTAGAATTACTTTGCGTATCAATTGCGCTATACCGCAAAAATCGTGTTACCAGTTCAGACTCAATTAACACCTGGTCCATGCACACACCTCCGAACTCCACGTATATTGCAACAACTCCGCGCTTAGCACAATATTCTCACGCATTCCAGGCAACAAAACTTAAGGTTTATTGCGCAAAAGTTAAGATTTATTAAAATAGCATCCCAAGATTTATCGGATTCGCGCAACTGTTAACGGATACTTCGAATCTTCTGAGACCAACTCAAAATTTCTCTCAGCTAACTCTGGAGGAAGCACCACTTCTTCTCCAGAAGCAGCAAACACAAAAATCTGCCCATCTTTTTCCAAATAGGCGTGACCTTCAATAATTCCTTCACGATATGGTCTAGTTCCGTAGATGAAATCCCCGAAAACTTTCATCCATTCACCAAGTTCGCGCATGGCTTGAAGCTGCACTTCTGGAATCGAGCCATCTGCCCGTGGCCCCACATTGATTAAGAGATTTCCATTTTTGGCAACAACATCTACAAAGTATCGAATTAGCTCTGCACCGGAAAGTGAATTCTCTTCAGTATCTGCAGCATTGTAACCAAAGGAACGAGCTAAACCACGAGTTGCTTCCCAAGGATAAGGAAGAAGTTCATCAATCTTCCGATATTCGCGAGTCGAAAACGAACGAACTGGAACGCCCCAGCGATCGTTAATCGCCCCATCTGGAACAGCTGCAAAATATTTTGCAAAAAGCGCAGCTAATCCATATTCTTCAGGACCCTTGCCGCCATCAGGCCATTCAATATCATTCCAGAGCACATCAGGAGCATAACGTTCAATTAATTCTGAAAGCTGCGTCGAACAATAACGGGAAAAACTTTCATCATGGCGACGGAAAAGGAATAATTCCCGGTCAGATTGAATTGGCGGTTGATCAGAAACATGCCAATCTAAAGCACCAGAATAATACAATCCAACACGCATCTGATTAGCTCGCGCACGTGCAACAACCGCATCGATGATGTCTAACTTCGGTCCACGTTTAACTGAGTTAAAAGAAGTGGTCTGCGTATCCCATAGGCAAAAACCGTCATGATGCTTCGTCGTCGGCACAACATACTTTGCTCCAGTTGCCGCGATTGCATCTACTAACTGTTCGACTGCCTCACGTTGAATTTTCCAGAGTTCTGCCAAATCTTCGTAAGAAGTCCCCTCACCATAAACTTCACGATGATGCTTCCAGGTTGGAGACCCAGGAATCCGCACAGTATTTCCGTACCACTCAGCATAACGATGGTAGGCATATTCATCTTCAACCGCTACCGGATCATCCCCAGTAATCGCCCATGCAGGTATCGAAAATAGTCCAAGATGGATAAAGAATCCAAGTTTTGCATCTTGCCACCACTGCGGTATTTCCAAATTTGGATAGCTAACACCAAGATCTGGTCCTGTGCGTTCGTCAAAATTTAGCACGATACTCCTAGTCGTGAGGCTCCAATTAATACTGCATCCGCTCCTAGCGTTGAACGCCGTACTGAAAGTTCAGCGCCAGAAACTAGCGGATGTTCTGACAAAAATTCATCAACTCCCGGTTTCAGTAAATCCCACGCCTTAATTACTCCGCCACCTAAAACAACAGTTGTTATATCCAGCAGAGTTGAAGCTTGCAGCATTGCCAAAGCTAAGCCTCGACCAGCGTTAAGATAAACTTCAATTGCCTTCTCATTACCGTCTTTTGCTAAGACTTCTACAACACGAGCCCCTTCAGTAAAACTGTCATCTCCGCTTAATTCCCGGTAGCGTCTACCGATTGAGCGACCAGAAGCTAAGGTTTCTAAGTGCCCTGTTCCTCCACAAGTACAGGGAATATTTCCATAGCCAGGCATATGTCCAATTTCAGCTGCCGCACCACGAGCTCCTGACCATAATTTTCCGTCTAGCATAAAGGCGCCACCCACACCCGTCCCGAGCATGATTCCAAGGCAATCCTTTTCTCCGACGGCGATTCCGCATTGTTGCTCACCTAGCAAGAAAGAATTAACGTCGTTGTCTACTGCGACCGGTATCCCTAAGGCTTCCTGAACTCGTTCTTTTAACGGAAATCCTTGCCAACCTTTAAAAGAATCAGAAGCCGCGAGAATCGACCCAGTGGCTGGATCAATTACACCCGCTGTACCAATCCCAACAAAATTAGCATTAGCCCATTTATCTGCAATAAGCTCCCGCAATACGCGAACTACTTCTTCCCCACTGACAGCAGCCGGAGAAGGCACGTCAACACGATTAAGAATCTCGCCAGAATCGGTAACTTCAGCGACCGACATAGTCGTGCCACCGATATCCACACCAATTCTCTTCATGACCTCACCTCAATGGGAAATGGCAAGCTACCTGATGTGCATCACCCGTCAAGAGCGGTTCTGTATCACAGAGCTCAGTCGCAAACGGGCAACGATTCTTAAATCGGCACCCCTCTGGTGGATCAATGGCCGAAGCAGGCTCACCAGAAAGATGCACAATTTCTTCCGTCTTATGACGCGGATCGGCAACTGGAATCGCTTCAATCAAAGCTTGCGTGTATGGATGTTTTGGCTGTTCTACCAGTTCTGCAGCCGGACCAATCTCCACAATCTTTCCGAGATACATTACTGCAATACGGTCAGAAATATATTTCACGACTGATAAATCATGCGAAATAAAGATATAGGTCAAATCTTTTTCTTGCTGCAAACGCCGCATCATATTCAACACTTGCGCTTGAACAGAAACATCCAACGCAGAAACTGGTTCATCGCAAACAATCAACTTTGGTTCTAGAACTAGCGAACGAGCTAAACCAATTCGCTGCAACTGACCACCAGAAAACTCATGTGGATATTTCATTAACGCATCGGTTTCAATACCGATTTGTT
>JAXFDG010000189.1:0-2090 GCA_034173665.1 Arcanobacterium sp. | reverse complement strand
AGTGAGTATATTCAGCGAAATATCAATGCAACTCGCGTAGCGTACGGTATTGACGACGTCGAAACTCAACAGTATGCGGCACGAACTGATGCAGCTAAAGGGCAACTTCGTCAAGATTCAGAAACAGCGGCACAAATTCGTTTGCTTGATCCGACTATTGTTTCCCCTTCATTTAATCAGTTGCAGCAGAACCGACAGTATTATCAGTTCACTGATAATCTTTCAGTTGACCGGTATGAAATTGACGGGAAAATGCGCGATACCGTGATTGCGGTACGTGAGTTGAACCTTGAAGGTTTAGACGATTCTCGCCGCTCATGGGTAAATGACCATACTGTTTTCACTCATGGTTTTGGTCTGGCTGCAGCCTATGGAAATACTGCCACAGCAAAGGGAGACCCGGCTTTCTGGGAAGCAGGAATCCCATCTGAAGGTGAAATGGGCGAATATGAATCTCGTGTTTATTTTGGTCAATTTACCCCTTCCTATTCAATTGTGGGTGCGCCAGCGGGAACTGAACCTTGGGAACTTGATTATCCAGATGACAAAGCTCCAAATGGCCAAGTGAATACTACTTATAAAGGAAATGGCGGTCCGTCCATTTCAAATATGTTTGAAAAGTTAATGTATGCGATTAAGTTCCGTTCAACAGAGTTATTCTTCTCTGATCGGGTAACTAGTGAATCGCAAATTCTTTTTGATCGTGACCCGCATGAGCGTATTGCAAAGATTGCACCTTACTTAACGCTGGATTCAAAGGCTCTTCCAGCAGTTGTTGATATGGATGGAAACCCGAATACGCCGAAAGAGCTAGTTTGGATTGTAGACGGATTTACGACTTCTAATTACTATCCATACTCAGCTCGAGAAACTTTGGAAACAGCTGTGCGCGACGCTAATACTAGTGGGGTAGCGGTTAATGGAGCTAATGAAATTAACTACATCCGAAATTCGGTAAAGGCAGTGGTTAATGCGTATGACGGTGAAGTAAAGCTGTATCAGTGGGATCAAGAAGATCCGATTATTAATGCTTGGAAGAATGTTTATCCGGGGCAAATTACTGAACTGCAGGAGATGCCAGGAGATTTGATTGCACATGTGCGCTACCCAGAAGATCTCTTTAAGGTGCAGCGATCTTTGCTTGCTCGGTATCACGTAACGGATGCGAAATCTTTCTACTCCGGTGGCGATTTCTGGCAGATCCCAGGTGAGCCGACAATGCAAGACGCGAAGTCAACTCCACCGCAGCCTCCGTATTATATGACTTTGCAGATGCCGGGTCAGGAGAAAGCTTCATTCTCGATCACCACTTCTTACATCCCGGGTGGAAACACAAAGCGAAATGTGATGACTGGATTCTTGGCAGCAGATTCAAATGCTGGTAATGAAAAGGGGAAGATTGCCGAATCTTACGGTAAGTTACGGCTACTTGAAGCGCCACGTGATTTGACTGTGCCGGGACCTGGACAAGCAGAAAATACAATGCTTGCAAATCCGGATGTTTCGACTGCGTTGAATTTGCTGCGTCAGGGTGGGACTACGGTTCGTGAAGGGAACTTGCTCTCCTTGCCGATTGGTGGCGGATTGTTGTATGTGCAGCCGTTGTATGTGCAAGCATCATCAGGTACCCAGTATCCAACATTGCAGTATGTTTTAGCGCTGTTTGGCGATCAGGTTGGATTTGCTCCAACACTGGATGAAGCTTTAGATGAAGTATTTGGTGGAGATTCTGGAGTGAACGCTGGAGATGCGGCGATTGCTGGAAATAAAGATGAAGCTGTGCCGAGTACCAGTACAACTACTGATAGTTCCACTACTTCCGACACTGATACGACAGATCCGGATACTTCTTCAGCAGCTTCGGATGCAAATCTCACTGGGCTTGATAAAGCTTTGAATGATGCAAAGAATGCGATTGCTGAAAGTGAAGCTGCGCGTCGCGAAGGTGATTGGGCTGCTTATGGAGTAGCTCAAGAGAAGTTGGCGAAAGCGATTGAAGAAGCGATGAAAGCACAACAATCTACGGGCAATTAAAGAAAATTAGTTGTTTGAGGAAAGTGCCAGGCTAGCTACGTGAGCAAGGGCACCCC
>JAXFDG010000188.1:0-2595 GCA_034173665.1 Arcanobacterium sp. | reverse complement strand
GCTCGCTCAAATCGGAAACGGATTGTGCTTCCAGAATCTACCGATGATCGCGTTCTGCGCGCTGCCGATGAACTTCTTGCTCGTGAAGTTGCAGATATTACCCTTCTTGGCGACGCCGAGTCCGTGCATGCTCGTGCGGCTGAACTTGAACTTGACTTAAGTGCCGCAACAATTGTGAGCCCACAAGATCCGGAACTTCTCGAAAAATACGCAATTGAATTTGCTAGACTCCGCGAGAAAAAGGGCGTAACTGTAGAGCAAGCCCGCGAAATTGTACAAGATATCTCTTATTTCGGCACCATGATGGTTCATATGGGAGATGCCGACGGCATGGTTTCCGGTGCAATTAATACAACCGCTCACACAATTGTTCCGTCTTTCCAAATTATTAAGACCAAGCCAGGCGCAGATCTTGTTTCCTCTTGTTTCTTAATGTTGATGGAAGACCGCGTTTACGTTTACGGTGACTGCGCAGTTACCACCAACCCGACTCCAGAACAGCTTGCGGCAATTGCAATTTCTTCTGCTGAAACTGCAGCTCAGTTTGGGGTTGATCCACGTGTGGCAATGCTCTCCTATTCCACTGGAACCTCTGGTAAAGGACCTGACGTTGACGCAGTTGTCGAAGCAACTCGCATTGTCCGCGAGCGCAATTCTGAACTCGCCCTTGAAGGCCCGATTCAGTACGACGCCGCCGTCGACCCTGATGTTGCAAAAACTAAGCTCCCTGATTCTCCAGTGGCTGGTCGCGCAACTGTCTTTATTTTCCCGAACTTAAACGCTGGAAATATCGGCTATAAAGCAGTTCAGCGCTCTGCTGGCGCAATTGCAGTCGGCCCAGTTCTGCAAGGGTTGAATAAGCCGGTTAATGATCTTTCTCGTGGCGCATTGGTGGAAGACATCGTCAACACTGTTGCAATCACTGCGATTCAAGCACAAGGCTGATTCAAGCATTAACTTATAATCCAAGCCTTAACTAATAATTAACAGGTTTGACCCGATTAATAATTAACCAGTTATTAAGCAGGTTTGGCCACATAAAGTTTCGAAAACAATTTTAGAAAGTGAAATAATGACAGTTCTCGTTATTAACTCTGGCTCCTCTTCTATCAAGTATCAGTTGGTAGATCCGGAGAATGGAACCGCAATTGCTTCTGGTCTTGTCGAACGAATCGGGGAATCCGAAGGACACTATGAGCATAAATTTAATGGTGAAACCACCGATATCGATGAGCCAATTGCAGATCATGCTGTAGGTTTACGAAAGGTAATCGAACTTTTCAACACTGTTGGTCCAAAGCTTGAAGATGCAAATATTCAAGCTGTTGGCCATCGCGTTGTGCAAGGTGGTAAATATTTCGACCGCGCAACAATCATTGATGATTCTGTACAAGCAAAGATTGAAGAACTAATTCCACTTGGCCCACTTCATAATCCGGCCCATCTAAAAGGTATTGAAGTTGCCCGTGAGCTCTTCGACGTACCGCATGTCGCCGTGTTCGACACTGCTTTCTTCCAGGGTCTACCAAATGAATCTGCAACCTATGCTCTTGACCGTGAGGTAGCAGATAAGTATGCAATTCGCCGTTATGGAGCACATGGAACTTCCCATAAGTTCGTTTCTGAAAAAGTTAGTGAACTACTAGGACGAGACGATTTAAAGCAGATTGTATTGCACCTCGGAAATGGCGCCTCGGCGTCGGCAGTAGTAAACGGGAAAGCTGTGGACACTTCAATGGGACTGACCCCGTTGGAAGGCCTAGTAATGGGTACACGTACCGGCGACATTGACCCTGCGGTTGTTTTCCACCTACAGCGCGTAGCCGGATACACTGCAGACGACGTCGATACTCTCTTTAACAAAAAGTCCGGCATGAAAGGCCTGACTGGAGAAAACGATATGCGCAAGGTCTGGAATCTTTACGATGCCGGTGACGCAAACGCAATTGAGGCAATTGAGGTTTATATCCATCGTCTCTTGCACTATGTGGGCGCTTATGCCGCAGTTATGGGCGGTCTCGACGTACTTACCTTTACCGCTGGTATCGGTGAAAATGATGAGCGCGTTCGCGAATTAGTGGTTGAGCGTCTCGCTGGTTTTGGTCTAGTTCTCGATAAGGCTGTAAATGACGTGCGTTCAAAGGAACCACGGACCATTTCCACGCCAGAGTCCTCCGTTCAGGTTATGGTTGTACCAACTAATGAAGAGCTAGCTATCGCGCAGCAGGCGCTTGAGCTAATCTAAGGCTCTCGAACTGATTTATAGCTCTAAATCCGACTTAAAGGAGTTTCAGCATGAGCGTTGAACTTATCGATACCGCAACCCCGGAGCTGGAAGCAGCTTTTGAGCTTTTAATTCCACAACTTTCAAGCTCTTCCACGCCGATGAATATCGAACAACTAGAAACTTTCCTCGAACAAGATAACATCTATCTTCTCGCCTATCGTGGTGAAGCAGGGGAAGACGGCGTGGCTCCAATTCTCGGAATACTCACCTTGGTCACTTTCGAGATTCCGACCGGTTGGCGAGCTTGGATTGAAGATGTGGTGGTAGATTCTGCCGCTCGTGGCCAAGGGGCAGGTCAGCAGTTGATT
>JAXFDG010000187.1:0-3455 GCA_034173665.1 Arcanobacterium sp. | reverse complement strand
TCTTTCAAGGGCGCTGGATGGAACGTAATTAAGGTTATTTGGGGTCGTGAATGGGACGAGCTTCTCCTTGCTGATAAGGACCGTGCTCTCGTCAACATCATGAATAATACTCTCGACGGCGACTACCAGACCTTCAAGGCTAACGACGGCGCTTACGTGCGTGAGCACTTCTTCGGCCGCGATCCACGCACCAAGGCGATGGTTGCCGACTGGTCTGATGAAAAGATTTGGGGCCTGAAGCGCGGCGGTCACGATTACCGCAAGGTTTATGCAGCATACAAGGCTGCTGTTGAGCATCCAGATCAGCCAACTGTAATTTTGGCACACACTATTAAGGGCTACTCGCTCGGTTCAAACTTCGCTGGCCGTAATTCAACCCACCAGATGAAGAAGTTGAACTCGGATGATTTGAAGCTCCTACGCGATACGCTACATTTGGACTTCACTGATGCGCAGCTCGAAGATCCATACAATGCTCCTTACTTTAAGCCAGATCCTAAGTCTCCAGCTTTGGAATACATGCTTGAACGACGTCGCGAACTTGGTGGTTTCTTGCCAAGCCGCCGCGTTGTTGAACAAGGTATTGAGCTCCCTGCAGATAAAGCTTTTGACGGCTTAAAGAAGGGATCTGGTAAGCAAAAGATTGCTTCCACCATGGCTCTTGTCCGCCTAGTTAAAGATCTTGTTCGCGATAAGAATTTTGGTCCACGTCTTGTCCCGATCATTCCAGATGAGGCTCGTACTTTCGGTTTGGATTCTCTCTTCCCAACCGCCAAGATCTTCAACGTTCATGGACAGCATTACACCGCGGTAGATTCTGAACTACTTCTCTCCTACAAGGAATCCGAGAAGGGTCAGATTATGCATACCGGAATTACCGAAGCTGGTTCAAATGCTGCTTTCACCGCAGTTGGAACTTCCTATGCAACCCATGGCGTACCGATGGTTCCGCTTTACATCTTCTACTCGATGTTTGGTTTCCAGCGCACCGGTGATCAGTTCTGGCATGCAGCAGATCAGCTTGCACGTGGCTTTATCATCGGCGCAACTGCTGGCCGCACCACCCTTACCGGTGAAGGTCTCCAGCACTTGGATGGCCACTCACACGTAATCGCATCAACCAATCCAGCAATCGTTAGCTACGATCCGGCCTATGCATACGAAATCCGCCATATTATGCAGGATGGTATCACCCGTATGTACGGTGACGGCTCAGATGGCCGCGATCAAAACGTAATGTATTACATCACCGTTTACAACGAGCCAATCCACCACCCAACTGAGCCAGAAAATGTTGATGTTGAAGGCATCATCAAGGGCATCTATCAACTTGATGCACCAACTGGCGAAGGTCTTAAGGTGCAACTTCTCGCTTCCGGTGTTGGCGTTCCATGGGCACGTGAAGCACGTGAAATGCTCCGTAATGACTGGGGTGTAGATGCAGGGGTTTGGTCAGTTACTTCTTGGTATGAACTCCGCAAGGATGGCTTAGAAGCAGACGAACACAACTTCCTCCACCCAGAAGAAGCTCCACGTGAAGCTTACGTGACCGCAAAGCTTCGCGGTCACGAAGGTCCATTCATTGCTACTTCTGATTGGGAGAAGCAAGTACATGACGCAATTCGCCCATGGGTACCTGGTGATTACCACGTACTAGGTGCGAACGGTTTCGGCTTCTCTGATACTCGTTCCGCAGCACGCCGCCACTTCAAGATTGATGCAGCTTCAATGGTTGTGAAAGCTCTCCAAGCTCTTGCAGACCAAGGAAAGCTTGATCGCTCCGTGGTAAAGCAGGCAATCGATAAGTACGATTTATTCAACCCAAATGCAGAAATGCTAACCGCGGTTGAACCGGCTGCAGAAGAAGAGTAATTCTGACGCAACGAGCCCAGTCTAGAGATAACTGGATAACTAAATATCTAAACAAATAATTTGCAGTGCTAACTTGTTTAAAGTTAGCACTGCAAAATTATTTCTAAGTGGCTAAGTTTTATAAAAGCAAAGTTTCAACCGGGGGACAATATTATTAAATAATTTCCTTCATGCTCCGCTTCTTTGCAATCTCCACGATTTCCTGCGGGTCATTAACAAGATATTCAGCTGCGTCTAATTCTTCTTGCATCGCTCCGCCCCAGGCCACAATAATTGTTGGCACATTATGGGCAGCAGCACCGTTAACATCAAAAATCCGGTCGCCAACCATTAACACGTCGCCACGCCAGTTTCGCCCCGAATTAGCCGCAGTAGATTTAAGAGAAGTTACAGCACCCAGCAGCTCTGAATCTACGTTCCCCCGTATTGCGTTGCTCTGATTTCGATCTTTGTTCCCCTGTATCGCGTTACTCTGAACTTGGCTCTTATCGTCTGAAAGTCCAAGCTCTTTCAAACAACGACCCACAATTTCAGATTTATCAGAATGACCAACATTGCTATAAGACCCAGCAACATGTGTAAACAGATCAGCAATTCCATGATGTTCCAGCACGCTCTGCGCAATATGCTCAAGTTTTGCAGTAGCCACGCCAAGCTGGAATCCTTCTCGTTTTAGCTCTTGTAGCATTTCCTTTATACCGGGAAATAACGGCGATTCAAGCACCGTTTCTAAATAGATTGCACGGTAATGCAATACGTATTCATCAATACGTTCAGGCGGAGCTCCCATCACCCCAAAGGAATGGGCAAGTGGCGGACCTACAAACTGATGAAAATACTCAAGAGGCTCCTCCCGCCCGCTCAATTCAATCAAAGTTTGTTGCATTGCCCTAGTAATCATGGGGGCAGAATCAACAAGCGTGCCATCCATGTCAAAAAGTAAAGTTTGCAAAATATTCCCTAAATGCAATTACGCAGCTAAATAAAATTCAGATAAATTCAAACCGAAATCAACATAAAATTTCAAAAATCTAGACGGACCCGTCACTCAAATAATGAAGTATCACCAGCACCGGCGCGCAATAATTCTGGATACCCCTCAGAAAAATCAACTACCGTAGTTGCTCCTGCAGTTCCCACTTCTCCTTCAACTACAATATCGAGCACATGCCCAAGTTCATCGTTAATGACCCAACCCTCTGACATTGGTTCACTCTCCCCCGGCAAAATTAAAGTTGAGGACAATAGCGGTTCACCTAATGCCGCTAAAATTGCTTGGGTTGTCACATGCTCTGGAATGCGCACACCAACGGTTGCCTTTTTGGGATTGAGCGTCATCCGCGGAACTTCTTTTGTTCCCTTCAAAATGAAAGTGTAAGGACCAGGCGTAAGTGCTTTAATCGTGCGAAAATTTGCATTGTCGATAATCACTAATTTCCCAAGCTGCGCAAAATCATGACAAAGCAATGTGAAATGATGCTTATCATCAACCTTACGAATCGTCTTAATCCGATCAAGACCCGCCTTATTCGCCAGGGTGCAAACAATTGCATAACCTGAGTCTGTTGGAATTGCCGCAATCT
>JAXFDG010000186.1:0-7413 GCA_034173665.1 Arcanobacterium sp. | reverse complement strand
AAATGAGATCCGGGAACGCGGAAATGTTTTAAGCTTTGGAAAGAACAATTCAATCCAGCTCAACGATACCCACCCAGTACTTGCGATTCCTGAACTAATGCGAATTCTTCTCGACGATCATGGTCTCGAATGGGAGACGGCGTGGGAAATCGTTTCACAAACTTTCGCGTACACGAACCACACTGTGCTTGCTGAAGCACTTGAAACTTGGGAAATTTCGATTTTTGATCGACTCTTCCCTCGAATCGTAGAGATTATTCGCGAAATCGATCGACGCTTTAGAATTGAGCTAGAAACTGCTGGATACCATCCAGGCAAGATTGATTACATGGCTCCGATTTCTGGAAATATGGTTCGTATGGCATGGATTGCTTGTTACGCAGCCTACTCAATCAACGGTGTGGCAGCTTTGCACACTGAAATCATTAAGAAAGATACCTTGCATGACTGGCATGATATCTGGCCAGAAAAGTTCAATAATAAGACCAACGGTGTGACTCCACGGCGTTGGCTCAAGCAATGTAATCCACGTCTTGCTGAACTCTTAACCGAACTTCTCGGCTCAGATGCTTGGGTACGTAATCTTGATGAGTTAAAGAAACTTGAAGCCTTCGGAGCAGATCCAAAAGTTCTTGAACGCCTTAATGAAATCAAACAAGAAAACAAAGAAGATTTCGCAAAGTGGATCTACGATCGTCAAGGTATCGAGATTGATCCTGAAGCAATCTATGATGTGCAGATTAAGCGCCTCCATGAATATAAGCGTCAACTGATGAATGCGCTTTATATCCTCGATCTTTACTACCGAATCAAAGACAACCCAGAGAAGAACTTCCCGAAGCGCGTCTTTATTTTCGGCGCGAAGGCAGCTCCTGGATATGTTCGGGCGAAAGCAATTATTAAGCTAATTAACGAAATTGCAAAATTAGTTAATAATGATGCAGAAGTAAACAAGATTATCAAGGTTGTTTTCGTCGAAAATTACAACGTTTCTCCAGCTGAACATATCATTCCAGCCGCTGATGTTTCTGAGCAGATTTCCACTGCTGGAAAAGAAGCATCTGGAACCTCCAATATGAAGTTCATGATGAATGGCGCCCTCACATTAGGCACAATGGACGGAGCAAACGTTGAAATCGTTGACTCTGTTGGTGAAGAAAATGCTTATATCTTCGGTGCCCTAGAAGAAGAACTTCCAGAGCTCCGGAAACATTACGATCCACGTGCTGTTGCTGCCGCAACTCCGGGCTTACAGCGTGCATTAAATGCTCTTGCTGATGGCACTCTCAGTGATGATAACACCGGCATGTTCCATGATTTACTGAACTCCCTTCTCGATCCAAATGGTTGGGACCCAGCAGACCAATACTACGTACTTGGCGACTTCGCATCTTATCGTGATACCCGCGATAAGATGGCCAGCGATTACTTCCAAGATCGCGCTCACTGGGCGGCAATGTGTTGGAAAAACATTGTTGAATCAGGGCGATTCTCTTCTGATCGAACAATCAACGACTACGCACGCGAAGTTTGGAAGATTACTCCGCAGTCAATCTAATTTGTCAAACCGCTGATTCAAAAATAGCCAACGAATCAACAACTTATGGCAATAAGTAGCTGGTGGGTGGCGATGATAAAATTCAAATAATCGCCACCCACCACACTTATCCTGTTGCTCCTGTTAAGTGAGTTATTTCTCAAGTAGACTAGATAATGTGAAGAAGATGAAAACCCCGGTAAATGCACCTACTTTAATTGGCCGAATCCCAATCGTTGATGTTTCACCAGTATTAGCTGATGGCACATGGCCGGCAAAAGCAACTGAATTTGAATCTTTACCGGTACAGGCCACTATCTTCCGTGAAGGTCACGATCTCTTTTCAGCACAGGCGGTCCTTTTTAATCCACAGGGCGAAATCGCGCAAAAAGTTCCAATGATGGATATCGCTCCCGGCTTACGCCGTCACGAAGCTTGGGTCACCCCAACCACTCCCGGAAAATGGTCATTCGAAATCCAAGCTTGGTCAGACCCATATGCAACTTGGCTCCATAATGCTGAAATCAAACTTGATGCTGGGATTGATATCCCCTTAATTTTCCTCGAAGCAGAATCCCTCTTGAAACGAGCACTGCGGAATCTTCCCCGCGGATTTGCTAAAGCAGAAATAATCCGAGAAGCCATCCGCGTCGTCGGAAAGAAAACAAACACTCCCGAAATTCGCTTTGCTGCTGCTACAAGTACAGAATTACAAGAAATTTTGTATGAGTATCCGCTGCAAGACGGTTTAAGTATCAGCAAACGCTACCCATTGAACGTGGATCGAGCAAAAGCACTTACAGGTTCATGGTATGAAATCTTCCCACGCACAACTGGCGCAAAATATAATGCAGAAACTAAAACCTGGACCTCCGGAAATTTCGCAACTGCACAAAAAGACCTCGACCGAATCGCGAAACTCGGATTCGACGTCGTCTATCTAACTCCAATACACCCCATTGGCACCACAAATCGAAAAGGTCGTAACAATACGTTAATTGCTAATCCTGGAGACCCTGGCTCTCCTTACGCAATTGGAGCAGCCGAAGGTGGCCATGATGCGATTCATCCTGATTTAGGAACCTTCGAAGACTTCTCAGCTTTCGTAACACGCGCCAAAGAACTCGGGCTAGAAGTCGCTCTCGACATCGCTCTACAATGCTCCCCAGATCACCCCTGGGTAAAAGAACATCCAGAATGGTTCACTACTCGCGCTGACGGCACAATTGCTTATGCGGAAAATCCTCCCAAAAAATATCAAGATATTTATCCCCTTAACTTTGATAACGACCCCGAAGGTATCTATCAGGAAATCAAACGGGTTTTACTGCTCTGGGTCAAGTATGGTGTAACCATTTTCCGAGTGGATAACCCGCATACCAAGCCATTAGATTTCTGGCAACGACTCCTCCACGAATTCCGTCAGGAACATCCAGAAGTTATTTTCTTAGCAGAAGCATTCACGCAACCACCAATGATGCAAACACTTGGCGCGATTGGTTTCCATCAGTCTTATACCTACTTCACTTGGCGTAATGAAAAAACTGAAATTGAAGCCTATCTCAACGAAGTCTCACACGTTTCAGCTCCTCGAATGCGCCCCGCCTTCTGGCCTACGACGCATGATATTCTTACGCCATATATGCAACGTGGCGGACGCCCCGCATTCGCAATCCGGGCAATTCTTGCAGCAACTGCAGCTCCAACATGGGGCATCTACTCCGGCTATGAGCTAATTGAAAATATTGCTCGACCTGGCGCAGAAGAACAAATTGATAACGAAAAGTATGAATATAAAGAACGCAAATACGATGGTGCGGAATATGAGGGAATGGCAACGCTCTTAACTCAATTGAACAAAATCCGAAACAAGCATATTGCTTTGCAAAGATTACGCAACATTACGATACATGAGACTACTAATGAGAAGATTCTTTGTTTCTCAAAAGTTTCCCGTCCAGAAGAAAACCCCAGTGGAAACGGTGAAAAAGATGCGGTAATCGTTGTGATTAACCTTGATCCTTACACCTCACGTGAAGCAACCATCAATTTAAATTTGCAGGCTCTAGGGACATCCCCCCATTGGAACTCTGCTCCAGCAATTGAAGTAACCGATGAACTTTCTGGTGAAACCTACCTCTGGAACGAGCATCCGTATGTCCGCCTCGATCCGCATGGGCAGGTTGCTCATATTTTGCAGGTAAAGGTACTTCCAAATGAATAATATTTCGCCAGCCGAAGAGCATAAAAGAAAAACACCAAGTTCGAAACAGTCTCAAACTTCGCAAATTTTCACGAATTCTGAAACTACAGCCTTAACTTCATTAATTAATGATTGGATTAGGCATGAACGCTGGTATTCCGGAGATCGGAAAAATCCGGACTGCGAAATTCTTTTTACCACCCCACTTGATAATCGTGAATCAGTGCTTACAATCTTGCTCATTATTAGAAGTGCTGACGTGCAACAAATTCTCCCCTTAACTTTCGTACCGCAACAAAAATCAGAGGTAAGCGAACTAAACCTGAGTTCAGAAGCTGCGCACCTGGGCACGGTACAACTTGGACCCGACACCTATCGAGTTATCGATGCAACTGCACTTGAAGCTGGGCAAAAAGCACTTTTAAAAACTGCTTTTGGCGTAAATTCTTTTGCCTCTACTGCTACGCAACTTCTCACAAACAAATTACGCGGAGATTTTTCAACACTTCCAGAAATTTCCAGAATTTCAAAGATTAGCAGCGAACAATCAAATACCTCAATTGCATACCACTTCTCGACCCCAGATAGTTCCGGCGCAACCGGACTAATGCTAAAAGTGTTCCGGATTCTCCAGGAAGGCGAGAACCCTGATATCGAGCTACAAGTAGTATTAGATCGCAGTGGTAGCAATACTGTTCCAAAACATTACGCAAGTGTTTCCTTCACCAATCAGAACATTACTCATGCAGATTTGTTGATGGTGCAAGAATTTATCTCTGAAGCAACAGATGCGTGGCAACTTTTCCAACAAGAATTAGAGAGAGCTCCTTCCTATCCACAAGAAGCAACCACAATCCGCGAACTTGGCACACTCACTGCAGCAATTCACCATACTCTTGCTGAACAACTACCCACTTTCGAATACTCCCCGCAAGCGAAATTAATTGCCTACGAACACTGGCTTACACAGCTTAAACAAGCCATCAAAGTTGCCCCAGCATTACAAAACTATGCTGAAGCGATAGAAAATATTTTCGCAAGCGCCGTCGATATCAATTGGCCGATAGCTCAAAGAATTCATGGCGACTATCATCTAGGTCAAGTACTCCGTTCTAATCACGGCAATTGGACCGCCCTTGACTTCGAAGGCGAACCATTAAAACCAATCTCAGAACGCACTCAACCCAGTCTTGCTTTAAGAGATATTGCCGGCATGCTTCGATCTTTTGATTATGCCGCAGGTTCTGCCGAACTTTCAGGACACCCAGTAACCTCTACCCGGCCTTGGGCTGAAGCTGCTAAACAATTATTTTTAGAAGGCTACGGACCACTCAGCATCCCCGAACAGACTTTACTAAAAGCCTTAATTATCGATAAAGCTCTATATGAAGTTATCTATGAAGCAACCTACCGCCCTCGATGGCTACAAATCCCACTTAACGGAATTAAATTGCTGATTTCTCCCAACTAAAAGAGGAAAACTGTAACCTCCGCCATAAAATTCCTAATTCTAGAGTATAATTATGAGAACTAAATAAAGCTCAAGAAAGAGTGGGAAAATGGCTCCGCACGCAGGTCAGATCGCTACTGAAGTTCTCGATGCAGTCTCTAATGGCTTCCATCATTCGCCGCATGATGTACTTGGTATTCACTCCCTAGGCGAATTTTGCATTGTTCGCGTAATCCGCAGATTTGCCGACTCAGTAGAAATCATCACTCAGGATTCAATCTTCCCAGCCGAACATGAGTTCAACGGGATTTGGATGGCAATCCTCCCCGGAGCAGAGATTCGAGATTATCAGGTCCGTGCAACTTACGGAGAAACAGAACATCTCACCCATGATGGCTACCGCTTCTTGCCGTCAATTAGCGATTTTGACAAGCATCTCTTCAATGAAGGCCGACACGAACAACTCTGGAATATTCTTGGAGCACATATTCGCACCTATGATTCTGTCTTTGGACCAATTACTGGTACCAGCTTTGGAGTATGGGCCCCAAACGCCAAAGCTGTACGCGTCGTCGGTGATTTTAACGGATGGAACGGTATCAGCAGCTCTATGCGGACCTTGGGCGAATCCGGAATCTGGGAACTCTTCATTCCTGAAGCCGGAGACGGGGATCGATACAAATTTGAAATTCAATATCAAGACGGTTCTTGGCATCAAAAAGCCGACCCAATGGCTCGTCGCACTGAAGTCCCTCCCTCAACAGCTTCAATCGTTACTGCTTCAAACTTTGCTTGGGAAGATAGCGCTTGGCTTACACAGCGTGCAAAGACCGATCCACACAATGGCCCAGTTTCTGTATACGAGGTTCATCTTGGATCATGGCGAAAAGGCTTGAGTTATCGTGAAATCGCCGAGCAATTAATTGGTCACGTTAAATACCTTGGATTCACACACGTTGAGTTTCTCCCCGTTGCCGAACATCCTTATGGTCCATCTTGGGGTTATCAAGTAACCTCTTACTATGCTCCGACGGCGAGGTTTGGCACACCTGATGATTTCCGCTATCTCGTAAACGAGCTTCATAAAGCTGGGATTGGCGTAATCATGGATTGGGTTCCTGCACATTTCCCGAAAGATTCGTGGGCTTTGGCACGTTTTGACGGAACTCCACTGTACGAAGACCCAAATCCACTTCGCGGAGAACACCCGGATTGGGGCACATTTATCTTTAATTTCGGACGAAATGAAGTCCGGAACTTTTTAGTTGCGAATGCTCTCTATTGGCTCTCAGAGTTCCACATCGATGGAATTCGAGTCGACGCCGTCGCCTCAATGCTATACCTAGACTATTCACGCAAACCTGGACAATGGCAACCTAATATTTATGGCGGACGAGAAAATCTTGAGGCAATTTCTTTCATTCAAGAAGTAAATGCCACCGCATATCGCACCAATCCGGGAATTATGATGATTGCAGAGGAATCCACCTCTTGGGGTGGGGTTACCGGCATGACCGAAACAGGCGGACTCGGCTATGGCCTGAAATGGAATATGGGCTGGATGAATGACACACTTCGTTATCTCCAAGAAAAGCCAATTAATCGCCGTTGGCATCATGGTGAATTAACTTTCTCACTTGTTTATGCATTCTCAGAACAGTTCTTACTCCCTCTTTCGCATGATGAGGTAGTCCACGGTAAAGGTTCTTTATACGCCAAGATGCCTGGGGACCACTGGCAAAAACTTGCTGGACTCCGTCTGCTATACGCATATCAGTGGTCTCACCCTGGAAAACAACTGCTCTTTATGGGCCAAGAATTCGGGCAAATCGATGAGTGGGGAGACGGTCGTAGTCTTGACTGGTGGCTCACCCAAAATGCTGATCACGACGGTGTAATGAATTGTGTGCGCACGCTAAACCAAATTTATCGCGAGAATCCAGCATTCTGGTCAGAAGACTTTAGCAATTCTGGTTTCGAATGGATTGACGTTACTGATGGCGATCATAATGTGCTCTCCTATCTCCGGAAAAGTCACGATGGTTCACAGCGGGTTGCTGTAATTTGTAATTTCTCTGGCGTTGCCTACAACGATTATCGCGTCGGGTTACCAAATGGCGGTGTGTGGAATGAAATCTTTAATTCCGACGCAACTGAATTTGGTGGATCAGGCGTAGGTAATCTTGGACGCGTAACAGCGAGCGAACAAGGATGGAATGGTCG
>JAXFDG010000185.1:0-2635 GCA_034173665.1 Arcanobacterium sp. | reverse complement strand
AAAAGTGAATATTAGCAATAAAAAGCCCACAAGTAATAAATGTGTATAATTACTGCTACTATCATCTGAAACTAGCACCACACCAACAGCAACTAAACCACCGGCTAAGGATATCCACTGAAGCAATTTAAGGAAATATTTAATCTTTCCACTTTTTCGGGAAATCATTTTCCTCTTTGTAACACCATAGAATGCGACAATCCAGGTCAGCACAATCGAAAAAAGTATTATAAAAATACTAAACAACAAAATTAACGGCAACGACAAAATAAAATCTTCCATCACAATCTTTGCATCAACAAGAGGTAATGGAACTTTAGTCATTAAACAAACGAAAAGTAATATTCCTATTAAAAATAAACCTGCTTTTCGGAAGGCTGGTAACAGAAATCCAATTGAATAAAATACTAAGTCAGACTTTTTCGCCCCTAATCGTTTTAGTAATTCCGAGTGATCGCGAAACAATTGGTTCTGTATAACGGAGCTAAGAATAAACCCAATTCCTGGAACTAAACCGAAAAGTGAAATTAAAATCAGAACGTAAGTGTATGATGGCGCATTAGTGAAATCGCCAAATGTTTCATTTCCCTGAAAGCCAAATCTTGATACTGGAACAAGTAAAGAACCTGCTTTATCCGAGGGAAGAATTCGGGCGAGAAAAAATTTTTCAGTAGGCGTGGAAAGTACATTTTCCGGTATCTGGCCAGTAACTTTCCCCCAAGGAGAGACTGAGCCAATTGGATACTTACGTAAAAGCCCTGGAGAAAGATAACTCTCACCTAGATTAGGGTATGAGCTTAACTCTGGAAATTTTGGAACACTAGCAGCATCTGATTCAGCGAAAGCAACTACAAGCCCTAGTGCCGGCTCTCCATCACTAGTATCAGAATAGAATTCTCCCGCATAAAGCAATGGAGCTTCCAGTGTTTCTTCGGTCAGTTCTTCGTTTTGAGACACAAAATTTGGATATCGTGCTGCTTCCCTATCAAGCATCCCAAAGTACGTTGAATGAATCAGAGATAATGAAGTGCAAGAAAATATGACTAAAAATAAGCCAATCAATAATGAAGTACTGTTTTGGGAAGCTCCTCTTCCAATACGCATTAAAAGAATACTTCTTTCTAAAGCATCCTTATTGTTCCAACACCAATTTTTCATCCCACATCACTCGAAATAAATATTCAATTTTGTTTATCCTATTTTCGTAATAGTGTCGCATCTTTCAGCAATTTCAATATCATGGGTAACAATAACTAGACAGCGATTAAGACTTTGAGCAAAAAGCAAATCGATAATTTGATTTGCAGTTTCACGATCCAAAGCACTCGAAGGCTCATCTGCAAGAATTACCTCTGGATTATTTATCAGTGCTCTACAAATCGCTACTCGCCCTGCTTGCCCGCCAGAGAGTGTAGTTACATTCTGCTCAGGTCTTACCCCAACAGATTTCAGTAAATCTAATGCCGTTTTTTTTAGCTGTCTTAATTTCATTGGAGTTTAAAGCAGCAGCAAGAGCAACATTAGTAAGCGCATCGAGTTCATCAATAAATCTAGGTTCCTGTTCTACATATCCAATCTTCGAACGTCGAAAATCAGCAATATTTCGATAACTTTTCAATGAAGAAACTAAGGTTCCTGCAACATTAATCGAACCAGAGGAAGGCTTAATTTCCCCTAACAGAAGTTTCAATAATGTAGATTTACCACACCCAGAAGCACCAACAATTGCATGCGTCCCCTTGCCTATCTTAAGGGAGAAGTCTTGGAATATTTCTTCTCCCTTAAGATAACTGAAGCAAACTTTGTTAAGCTCAATCAATTTATGCTCTTCCAAACTCATAGACTCCCAATTCTTCTTTGAATTGGTTAATTAATTCTAAAATAGAAGATATGAGACTTCAATCACTTTATGTAGCTAATTTTTTAAAGCCGGATACAAAAATTACTGCATTCTTCCCAAAAAATGAACAGATGAAATTGTGACTGAGAAGAAGATTTAAGATAGCGATACACTAAGTATCATTATTTTTTTCTTACATATTTCAGAATTGGAGAGAAGCTGTGCAAGAACCCCAAGGGAACCTTAAAAACAGCGAAAATACTGCACTTCAACGTCGCCTCACGAGTGCTCAAGTTTCCATGATCGCCCTGTCTGGCGCATTAGGAACTGGGCTCTTCCTTGGCGCTGGATCAACTATTTCATTTGCTGGACCAGCCACCGTTATCGCATATGCACTCGCCGGGACACTTGCACTGGCTGTGGTTTGGGCTTTGGCAGAACTTGTTTCTGCACACCCGATACCTGGCGGTCATGGCGCTATTGCTGCAGCTCACCTTGGAAAACTTGGCGGATACATAACTCGCTGGAATTTTGCAATCACACTCCTAACTGCTGTGGGAGCAGAAGTAACCGCCACTGCAACATATCTCCAACATTGGTTCCCTGGGTTAAATCTTGGCGTGGGCACAATTCTTTGTTCTACTTTTATTATTAGCCTGAATTTAGCAACTGTCCGATTGTATGGAAGCTCTGAATACTGGTTTTCAATGATTAAAGTGACGGCTATTCTCGTCTTCATCGCTCTCGGCGCAGCAATTATCTTCATCGGCTGGCCAAGTGGAAATGATCCAATCG
>JAXFDG010000184.1:0-7769 GCA_034173665.1 Arcanobacterium sp. | reverse complement strand
AATAAGAGCCTCAGAAAGAGCTAAAACCGATTTTGCTTTAGCTCGATAAAAACCTAAGGGATGCAAAATTTGCTCTAACTCTGAAAGAGATGCCGCAGCCATCGCAAATGGGTCAGGATACTTTCCAAATAACGTCGGAGTCACTGAATTGACCCGCTCATCTGTAGTCTGAGCGGATAAAACTGTTGCTACTAGCAGCTCAAACGCATTTTGATGAACTAATGCACACTTTGCATCTGGATATAATTTTGCAAGTCTCTCAGTGATTTCTTGCGCCGCTTCTTGGCGAGCTTTCAAGGACCTTGGACGTTTCGGTAATTTTGTTTTAGCCATAATAAAACCGATTCTAATAAATACATTCTCTTTTACAGGTGATAATTGCAAAATTACGTGGCATTATTGATAATGATATGACGTCCCACACAGGTTTATAATGCCTGAGTCCGGAAAATTAGATTTATAGAAAGGGATTCGCATGGATTCCAATGTTTTGGCAAACGTTGAACTCTTCAAGGGTTTAACCGACGAAGATCGCCAAGCGCTTGCATCACTTATGTCGGAAGCAACGCTTAAGCGCGGCGAATCCCTTTTTCAAGAAGGAGATAGCGGCGATCGCCTCTTCTTAATCGCAGAAGGAAAAGTAAAGCTTTCCCACACAGCAGACGATGGCCGCGAAAACTTAATTGCAGTACTCGGCCCAGGCGAAATCATTGGTGAACTTTCACTCTTCGATCTTGAGCCACGCTCATCAACTGTAACTGCAATTGCGCCAACTCGCCTTTTCATGCTTTCACACGCAGAAATGCGAACCTACATTGAGGAGCATCCAAAGCTCGCCATCTCAATGTTGCGTCAGCTTTCACTACGTCTACGTAACACCAACCAACAAATGGCCGATCTTGTATTCTCAGACGTTCCTGGCCGTGTGGCAAAAGCACTTCTTGATTTAGCTGAACGTTTTGGCGAGCGAACCGCTGAAGGTATCTATGTTGCGCATGATCTCACCCAGGAAGAACTCGCACATTTAGTTGGCGCATCTCGCGAAACTGTAAATAAGTCACTTGCTGACTTCACCTCACGCGGATGGATTCGCCTTGAAGGTCGTGCGGTACTACTAATCCAGGTAGCTCGTCTGCAGCGTCGCGCGCACTAATACACTCCTGAATTATTTATTTTTGGGCTTCTAACCGATGAAATCTGGTTAGAAGCCCAAAAAATTAACGGTGTTTCAAAACCTGAAACACCGTTAATTACTCTTACTAAAGTATTTTTAAACCTCGCGAGCCTCGCAAATTAACTCAATTTCAACAGGGGCGTCAATTGGTAATACAGCTACCCCTACCGCAGAACGAGTATGCTTTCCTGCCTCACCAAAGATTTCCCCCAGTAGCTCAGAAGCACCGTTTACCACCTGCGGCTGCCCAGTAAATTCTGGAACAGATGCAACAAATCCAGTCAAGTGCACAATTTTTGCAATATTATCGATTCCACCCGCAGTATCTGCTGCAGCAGCTAAAGCATTCAAAATCGCAACTCGTGCTAAGTCCTTCGCCTCTTCTGGAGATACTTCCGCCCCAACCTTACCAGTGGCTAAAAGTTTTCCATCACGAGTTGGCAGTTGCCCCGAAGTACGAATTTGCGAACCAATCTTTTGTGCAGGCACATACGCTGCTAAAGGCTGTGCCACTGGTGGCAACTCAAGATTAAGCGCAGCGAGTTTCTCGGAGGCTAAAACATTAGTCATTTTTCGCCCGTTTCATATAAGCAACTGGATTAGACCCATCCGGTCCTGGAATCACAGTTACAAGTTCCCAACCTTCGGATCCCCAATTATCAAGGATTGCTTTAGTTGAGTGAATCAATAGCGGCACTGTTACATATTCCCATTTAGTCATGCTCTAAGGCTATGCATTATACGCAAATGAATCAAGAATAATTCTTAAAAACTTCACAATCTCGATGCCTTGCTTTAGAAACTCTTAATGCTTCGGGAGACGTGGCACGCGCCCTTCACGTAAATCTGTTTCTAAAGTCCCATCAGAAAACATAATTCTTTGGAACCAATTAGTTTCATCTGGAATCTTTCGAAGAATCGCTCTTCGCTCTCGCTCAGTAAGCCCTCCCCAAACACCAAAAATATTTTTCGTGTTCAATGCATCTGAAAGGCATTCCAAACGAACTGGGCAGCCATAGCAAATTTGGCGTGCTTCTCGTTGTGCAGAACCACGCACATATAACGAATCTGGATCAACATCAGCGCAAACCGCCTGTGCCGTCCAATCTAATTCTTGATAGATCAACGTCATTGTTGAGCTTCTTTCCATTTAGACAGATTCTAACGGGGTCAAACAATACTAAGATAGTACCGAGCATTTTTTAGCTTGCCTACCCCTAAATAAAAATTGAACAAATTCCTACAAAAGTTGCACGAACGTCCAGTACTAGATACTTTTTAGTGAACAAAATTTACTTACATCTTTTTCTCGCGCACGTTAACTTTCGGCAATAAAAAATATTTAGACTGCAAAAAATTAAATTGAGGCATCAAATACAGGTCACAATATTTAAGCTTGAACGCGGTATCCTAGGAAGTATGAATAATTCGTCCGGAAACAGAAGCATGACGCTTCCACAGCTTCTAATCGCTCTGGGAACGTTTATTGGCCTATGTCTCGCAGGTGGTCTAGTAATGGCAGCTGCAGCAGTTCCTTTCGCGGCATCCTCTGGTAAAGCCAGCAACGCCGTCGTTGAACTTTTCGATGACCTCCCAACAGACGTTGACTTCACCGTCCCTTCTGAACAATCAATTCTGCGCGCTGCAGACGGAACAGTTCTCGCGCAATTCTATTCAGAAAATAGAATTGTTGTTTCTTCAGAAAAAATCTCTCAGTATCTGAAAGATGCAGCAGTAGCGATTGAGGACGAACGCTTCTATGAACATAACGGAATTGATGTACAAGGTATTGCCGGAGCAGCTTTAAATATTCTCAGTGGCGGATTTGCAGGCGGATCAACAATTACCCAACAATATGTAAAAAATGCCCTCATCGAAGAGGGCCGTATCGCCGGTGACGATGCAGCAATTGAAGCAGCAACCGCAAACACTATCGGACGAAAACTAAACGAAGCTCGCTATGCAATTGCTCTTGAACGAAAATATTCAAAAGACGAAATCCTGACCGCATATCTTAATATTGCACAGTTTGGTCCTTCTCAGTGGGGAGTTGAAGCAGCTGCACGTTACTTCTTTAGCGTTCCAGCTACAGATGTAACTATCGAACAGGCGGCAATGCTTATCGGATCGACCCAGGCACCAAATAAGTGGAATCCACTAACAAATCCTGAGCAAGCTAAACAACGTCGCGATGTAGTAATTTCACAAATGGCAAAACTTGGGAAAATCACCAACGAACAACGTGATGCAGCAATTGCGGTCAGCATTGAAGATATGTTAAAAGTTTCTCCAACCAATAACGGTTGTGGTAACGCTGGTTCTGCTGCATACTTCTGTGAGACAGTAGTACAGGACTTGCTAAACTCCGATAAGTGGGGCGGAACCCGCGAAGAACGCATCCAGGCACTCTACCGTGGTGGCCTTGATATCACCACAACTCTGAACCCGAAGTATCAGCAAGCAGCATCCGAAGCAGTCATCAGCAAAACCCCGATAGATGATCCTTCGGGAATTTCAACTGCGCTAACTTCGATCGAGCCTGGAACCGGAAAAGTGCTGGCCATGGCACAAAACACGAGCTACGGAAACCCAACTGAAGAATCGCCAAATAACACTGTTCTAAACCTGAACGCCGGTCAAGATCAGGGTGGCGGAATCGGATTCCAACCTGGCTCAACTTTTAAAATTTTTACTCTTGTTGAATGGTTTAAAACTGGGCACAGCGCCAATACAACAGTTAGTGCAAATAGTCGCCAACCGTTCTATCCAAGAGATTTCACAATTTCATGTAATCCACGAAGCAATATTGGAT
This sequence comes from Arcanobacterium sp., assembly GCA_034173665.1. Lineage (GTDB taxonomy): Bacteria > Actinomycetota > Actinomycetes > Actinomycetales > Actinomycetaceae > Arcanobacterium_A. The sequence goes on along the minus strand of JAXFDG010000184.1, from coordinate 3,783 downwards.
CAGTTTGGCGCCCACAAAATTGGGCTAACCGCAGCTATGGAAATATCAATATCCAAACTAATTACAATAACTCCACCAATAGTGGAACCTTGAACATGGTGAAGCAACTAGATATTTGTAACATCATGAACGGCGCTTCCGATATGGGTGTTCGCAGTGGACAAATCGTTACTGAAACCAATAAAGAAGAGATTGCGAGAACTTTAACTCTTGATCTTCCTTTAACAACCGGTGAATCTGCACCTTTATCCACAATTCCTGCAGGTATTATTGGTGGTGCAAGTACGGTTACCCCAATGTCTATGGCGAATGCAGCCGCAACCTTAGCAGCAGAAGGACTTGCTTGTGAAGCAATTACCTTTACGCAAATTAAAGATCGCGATGGAAATGTGATTGCCGAGCAGAAGCCAAATTGCCGCCAAGTAATGGATGCAGACGTAGCTCGGGCAACAACTCAAGTTCTTAATGGTGTAGCGAATTCCCCTGCTGCTGCACGTGCTCGTCTTGCAGGCATCCCAACTGCCGGAAAGACAGGTACCACAAACGATGCTAAAGCAGCTTGGTGGTTTGGATACACTCCGAAAATGGCAGCCGCTGTTTGGACCGGTCACGCTTCCAAGAATGTTCCAATGATTAACATTCGCATTAACGGCCAGTTCTACGCGGAAGTTGGCGGTGGTGAAATTCCGGCTTCTACATTTAAAGCTTTCGGGCAAGCAGCATTAGCAGGAACTGACCCTGGAACATTTACGCGCCCTTCAACAAATAATTGGAATCAAAAGTCGGAAGAAGAATTAAAGCGCGAGGAAGAAGAAAAGAAACAACAAGAAGCTGAACAAGAAAATCAGCAAGAAGAGCAGAGCGAAGAAAATTCCAATACCCAGGAGAATAGCGCACCAACTGTACCGAACCTCTCTGGTATGGAATACAATGCAGCAGCTGCCCAACTCCGCAGCCTAGGTTACAACCCGGCAACAAAGGGAGCTTGGTCGAACGCTCCGAAAAATTCTGTAGTTGGAACTGAACCAGCTGCAGGAACCAAACTTGCTCCAGGGCAAACAGTTACTCTTGTAGTTTCCGCTGGCCCATCACCACAGGGATAACGCAGTATGCCGAAACTGAAATATTTTGCTGCTGCTTCACCATTAATTGCAGGAGCTGGAACGGTGCTTGGGGCCTTTATCCAAGCTCATAAATATAAGCTCCGCCGACGCACAATTCTTGTCCCCGATGGGATTAGTTTTGACCCAGACGAAGTTACGGATGTTCCAGTTCTAAAACCAGAAGAACGTGCACACGCTTTAAGAATTTTGCATATCTCTGACCCACACTTACTGGCTCGGCAATATCGAAGAGCTGGATTTATTCGCGAATTAGATGTGCAAAATCCAGATTTAATCGTACTTACAGGCGATCTTATCTCTGAAGCGGAAGCCATCCCACCACTTCTTGAAGCCCTCGCCGCTTTTTCAAATATTACAGGGGTATTTGTTTTCGGTTCTAACGATTATTTCGCACCAAAATTAAAGAGTCCGCTAAAATATTTCCGGAAAAATCGTGAAATAAAACAAAACGCAGAATCTTTCAAAACTCTGCCAACAGCTGAGCTGATTTCAGGTTTGGAAAACTTTGGTTGGATTAACCTCAATAATTCACGCGCTGCCCTAGAGCTCGGTTCTTGGGAAATTAATTTTGTGGGTGTGGATGATCCGCATATTCAACGCGATAAATTCCCGCCAAAATCCGTCCGCAAAAAAGCGGAAAAGATTACTTCTAATGCCTCTCAAAGCACGCCGTCATCCTCACAAAAGCTAAACCCAACAAAACAAGAGGAACTTCGAAGCAGAATCCAAATCGGATTGACTCACGCTCCATATAAACGAGTTCTAGATCAATTACAAAACGATGGATGTCATCTTGTTTTTGCTGGACACACACATGGCGGTCAAATTTGCCTACCTGGGCATCGATCCTTAGTAACTAACTGTGATCTTCCGACTTCTCATGGTTCCGGACTCTTCCGATGGCCCATTGTAAAAGAAGCTAAAACTAATAAATCTTGCACACAAAACTCGCCGATACATGGAGACGGTGCCGTAATTGGTTGGGATTCAACTAGTCAAAACGAACAAATGTGGGTGCAGATTTCTGCTGGACTGGGAACTTCTCCGTTCACACCCTTCCGCATATTCTGCGCCCCAGAGGTCGTCCAACTTGAAATTATCAGAATTTAAAAATTAACGAAACGAAGTTTCTTCTGAAAAATTTGCAAGCTATCATTAATATGCACTGCAAATTGCAGGACGCATCGGGGTATGGCGCAGTTTGGTAGCGCGCTTCGTTCGGGACGAAGAGGCCGTGGGTTCAAATCCCGCTACCCCGACCAGAAAGCCTGATCGGAAAATGCCGCTCAGGCTTTATCACTAATTACTTAAGCTTTGTTCACGAACTGGAGAAAGACCAAAAGGAACTGAAAATGAAGATTGCAGTGATTTACAAGTGGGCTCCAGATCCACAAAATGCCTCAGTTTCCGAATCAGGTGAAATTGATTGGGGCACAAAGCGAACTGTTTCTGAATACGATCCGGTTGCCATTCGCGTCGGTCGGATTTTAGCCGATGAAACCGAAGCAGAACTTATCGGAATAACTGTCGGAGAAAAAACTGCTTCTTCCCCGAAAGCAGTACAAAGTGCAGCTTCTCGCGGGCTTGATCGTCTTATCGTGGTCAGCGATGATGAACTTGTTTCTGCAACACCAGAACGATACGCATCCGTTCTCGCTGCGATTTTGCGCAATTTAGACGTAGATTTAATTCTCGCTGGAGACGCCTCTGCCGATAATGGCGGAAAAGCAGTTCCAGGACTCCTCGCTGGTCTACTTGGAATTCCAAGTTTTGGTGAGGTTGATTCTGTCTCTCGCCCTAATGCTGAATACGATTTCATCATCACTCGAAAACTTAATGGAAAGCAACAAAAACTCGGGATTAAAGGACGAGCCATTATTGCGGTAACTACCGATGCTGCACCAATTCCGCTGATTGGCATGAAAGATATGATGGCTGCCCGGAAAAAACCTGTTGAAGTTCTTGAACTTAATGAATTAAATTTTCAAGGACTGCCCCAGACTCACGGTATCGCAACTCTTGAAAATGTACATAAGCCAGTTCTGAAGCCACGCAAACAGATAGTTTTTGATTCAGATTCGGCAGTTGCGGAACTGATTGCAGCGTTAAAGGAAGAGGGAGTGCTCTAATGTCTACTTGGATTATTGCTGCAAACCAGACCCAGATTGGCGAATTGGTAGCCGCCGCAGGTTCAGAAGCTTCGATTTTATTAATTGCCGACGACGTCGCCTTAAATGAATTAAAAGACGCCACAGTTGCAAGCATTGTTCATTTACCAGCTTCGGGCCCGGCAGAAAACTTCGCGGGTGTTGCAGCAGCATTTTTCGCTGAAGTTACCGCACAAACTATCATTGCTGCCGATAATGCGATTGACCGTTCATTAGCAACAAGTGTTGCAGCTCGCTTAGGAGCAACTTGGATTTCTGGAGCGATTTCCTGGGATGGTGATTCGCGCACGGTAAATCGTTCTATAGCCGGTTTAACTATCGAAACCTTAAAGGTTGATGGTCCAGTTGGTTTTGTGCTTCCAACTAGCTCTCCAGCTCTTGGTGGAACACCAGAAATAAAGAAAATTTCTCCCGCCGAGATACTTGATTCAATCGAAAATAATTTCTGGAACTCAGATACTGTCGTTGAAGTTTTATCAGAATCTGAAGTG
>JAXFDG010000183.1:0-5621 GCA_034173665.1 Arcanobacterium sp. | reverse complement strand
TTTGGTGACCCACTTACAAGAAGTAGAAAATGTACTTACGTTCATGGAATACGACACACCGCGCATCCCTGCCTCAACCCACATAGTTTTTCCTGCAGGAACTTTAATTTCATATCTAGAAGTTACTTGTCCAGTGGTACTATGAGATATAGTCCCTCCAATGTCCGCGCTCACAGTAGCAAATAAAACTGAGGCGGATCCAGAAAGAGTAGCTGAAATAGATTCAGTAGCAGTAGTAGTTCGCCCAACTTCAATACTTAACAAGCCTGGACCTTGTCCATAAGAACGAGCCGAACCTTTAATATATGCTTTAGTCGCTTTACTTGCAATAGTTACTCGCGGCTTCGGCCATTGACCATCTGGTAAATTACAAGGCATTACTGCTGTAGGAACAACTTCTAACTCTTCTGGGCTAGAAAAACCTTTTTCCTCTGCTGAGCTTATCAAGGTATGGGAAGATAACAAACAAGAGACAGACAGCAAAGAAACAATTGCAACTTTTCTTAATTTCATGATGCTCATCTCCTAACAAATAACTACCACATCTGAAATTAAGTTTATTTTCCACTTCAAAAGATAATATTTTCAATACTTTATAAGTAATACCAACAAATGCCAATATTTTAATTAGGAATAAATAGGATAATAATAAAATTACCTGATTTTTAATTGTATATTTTCATATAATCATTACCTGAGTAATAAGCTTATGTGAAATTATCTTTAAGGGAGGATTTTCATGGATTTCAAGCTATGGAACTTGGTAATCGATCAGAATCTTCTCCATAAAGTTTCTGCAACATACGATGAAATAAAATATTTCAAATCAGTAACTTTTTCAAAATTCGAGTTACCTGAGTATGATTCGGCAATATCCCATCTGCCAAGTGAAGAAAAAATTATTCTCTTCATAGCTGTGTCAAGCCTCAATAAATCAACTTTGAAAAAAATTGATTATTATAAAATTACACATCCCTTTACAAAAATAATTTTGATTCAAGATTTAGCAGATAACGAATTATATTTATTTGAGCTACAACCAGACGGAATTATTGATTTAGAAAGCTTCCATTCAGATTTAGTAAACTTTATTCAAAAGATTACTAGCGGAGAAAATATTATTATCGGCAGTGTAGCTAAATTATTACTGAACAAATCACAGTCCAAACCTGGATCGCTCCCCTGCAAACAAAAAATTATAGATTTTTCCCATAGACTACCGAAACGTTATCAAGCTTTATTTATTTGCATCATTCAAGGAATGAACAATCAAGAAATTTCTCAAAAATTATATCTATCCGAGAAAACAGTAAGAACATACATATCCGAATTACTTCAAATAACTGGCGCTAAATCAAAAAATGATCTTCACTGGATGATATGCAAAACATTTTTAAACGATTAGTTTTTTGGGGAGGCCAGTCAAAACGACATGCCCCCCCCAAAAAAACTTCTTCAACTAATTAAGACTATAACTTCAGTTCCGTTTTACCGGTTCAAAGTCTCTTTCCTTAGCTAAATTTCAGCTTATGCAGCTGGTGCGTTAACGTCTGCTGGAAGTGCCTTGCGTGCAGACTCAACGAGCGCTGCAAAGGTTTCTGGCTCATTAACTGCAAGCTCTGCAAGCATCCGACGATCGATTTCAATCTCAGCTAGCTTCAAGCCCTGCATGAAACGATTGTAAGTAAGACCATTTGCACGGGATGCAGCGTTAATACGAGCAATCCAAAGCTTACGGAATTCATTCTTACGGACCTTACGATCACGGTAGTTGTATACGAATGAGTGAGTTACCTGTTCCTTAGCCTTACGGTAAAGGCGGGAACGCTGCCCACGGTAACCGGATGCGCGCTCGAGTACTACACGGCGCTTCTTCTTGGCGTTAATCGCATTCTTTACACGTGCCATTTTTTAATACCTACTTTCCCAAAACCTTAGCGACCAAGCAGCCGGTTGATCTGCTTAACATCTGCTGCTGCCACTGGCTGATCCGACGAAAGACGACGGGTACGACGTGAGGACTGGTGCTCGAGAAGGTGGCGCTTGCCTGCCTGCTCACGCATTAGCTTGCCCTTACCAGTAACGCGGAAGCGCTTCTTGGCTCCGGAGTGGGTCTTCATCTTTGGCATTTCTATGCTCCCTCTAGCTGTTTTCACAGCTTTCTTTATTCTTTACAGCATCGCCTGCTGTACAGATTCTGTTCGTGTCAATACTCGAAACTTGGTTTCTCGCTGCTACTTACTCAGCTGCTTCAGCTTCCGCGGTTTCGACCGGTGTTTCCTGCTCACGGCTCTTCTGAGCTCGTTTGCTTTCATTAGCTCGCCGATTTTCCCGCTCTGCTTCCCGACGACGACGCTGATCCGACTTAGCTTCGGACTTACGACGAATCGGAGCGAGGACCATCACCATTGCTCGTCCATCCAAGCGTGGAGCTGATTCAACAACACCGTTTTCGGCAGCATCGTTTGCGATTCGCTCCATCAAATGAATGCCTTCTTCTGGGCGTGACTGCTCACGGCCGCGGAAGCGCAATTGGATTTTGACCTTGTCACCAGCATCTAGGAATTTGTAGATGCGCTTGAGCTTAGTTTCGTAATCATGCTGATCAATCTTCAACCCGATACGAATTTCCTTAAGTTGAGTATTCACCTGATTCCGGCGCGATTCACGGGCCTTCTGTGCAGCTTCATACTTAAACTTGCCATAGTCCATCAGCTTTGCAACTGGTGGTTTTGCATTTGGCGCGACCTCTACGAGATCGAGGTTTGCTTCGAGAGCAAGACGTAGCGCGTTTTCAATTGCCACAACGCCTACCTGTTCGCCTCCTGGGCCAACAAGACGGACTTCTGGCACATTGATGCGTTCGTTAACTCTTGGCTCGTTGATAATTAGCTCCCTGTGGTTTCGAGTGCGACGCGCACGGAGTCCAGAGGGCATACGGAATATCACCGTATTTCCAGTACCCGGCTCCAAATCGAGTGGAACCCAGGTGGGATTTCTCCGCTTGCGTTCCGGCAATCTGCCGGTCGGTCGTGACTGACTTTACCAGTAAAACTCTGACAACTCAATGTTCATCACGAAAACCTGCGGAAAAACTCTTCGTGAGCTTGCGCACTTAAGCCTCCTCAGCAGTTCATCCGGGTATTAAATCTCACCTGTTTTACTTAACTTCACCTGAGTTTTATCTCCACGGCATCAAAGCGTGCCCGAATATAACTATTTTCTTCAAGCAGTGAGGCTAAAGTGCCGACGGCGAGCTCCGCTTCAGCACGTGTTGGCCCTGAAGCTTCCCCTCCACGTAAGTGCAGTTGCAAAACTTCTGTTCCCTCTAGAGTCCCATTAACACTGATTTCAGCACCCGGAACCACTGCCTTTATTCCCGTGTTTAACTCTTGCAGTAATCGTTCATCGTCCCAAGCCGGCATCCACGGCGTACGTGTGGCGAGTGCAGCTGTAGCATTACGACCAAAATAAACGACGTCGTCGGTACGCGGATTTAAAACTAATAAGCCTGAACCACGAGAAAGAGAAGTCCGGGCTACTTCACGCACAAACACTGGAACCGGGCGCGAACCTGGATGAACTTTCACTGTCGTAGCAGCATCGGAAAAGACTTCGATTGCCATTCGATAGCCCGGAAAAGAAGGTTGGAAGAGTCCATCATCAGCTTCCAATGGATCATCTTGACGATTATGCTCAACGACTTCCCCATTAGCATCACGCCCTGGATGTGCGTGCGGGAAAACCGCTAAGAAAACACGGTCGAGAGCTGCGTGAACTTTCAAGGCTCGGTCTTGAGTTGTAGCAGCAAGTGCTTGTGCCACTTCTGCGGTTCGTTCGCCGGTATCTCCTGCGAAGGGATTTGGTTTTAAAAGTTTTGAAAAATCAGGCATAAGAATAGCACTACTTCAACTTTCGAAATTTATTCTTCGGTTTCAAAAAACGGTTTAGCCAGATACTGAATCCAGCAATTTATTTAGCAATTTTCCCAGTAATAATGAGTGTCTCTAGCTCGTCCGGCAAAGTATTAAGTAACAATCCTGAAGGTAACTCTTCGCCAAATTCTCCGGATAGCACTCGCTGAGCTTTCACAATTCCCGAAACTCCTGACTCTCCCCCGACTTCATCCCCTAAATCTGCAGAAAAATAGACGACACCATATTCAGTACGTTTTGATAAATCACGGGCAAGGTCTTGAATTGAATATTCATCTTCAGGTGCAGTCTCCGAATTTGCGGCGGTATTTTCTGCAAGAGTTGTGTTTTCGGCAGAGTCTGCATCATTAAAACCAAGAAGTTCTGCAATGTCCCAGTCTGTGAACTCTGGCGTTTCTTGTTCAAAAACTACTGCCACCCCAGCTGAAGTAACGATAGTTCTTGCAGCAAGCTTTCGAATTTCAATAATTTTCGAAATAATTTCTGGATTCCCGAAAGGAGTGAGAATAACTATTCGTTGTAAACTTGCCATGCTCAACCTTCCATAGCGCCAGTTCATTACTCCACTAAGAAAAGTATTTTAATACATTGCTAGGTAATCTTTTCATTGGCGAACTAATTTTAGAGACCTTGGTCATGCTTTAGGCTAATCTTCATCTTCTTAAGAAGTTGAAGATTAAAGCGATATTTCAAGCTTTTATGCAAACATGCAGCTAAATTTATGAGCTTTTTGATTCACCAAAGGTTAGCCTCGCCTTGCTAGAAATGATTTTCAATTAAACATAAGTTAAATCCATGAACACCAACATCTCAAATGATAATTTAAATCCTCAGCAAAATAGCACCGCAGCTGAAGCTGCGCAGGGCTCAGAAAATATCGACTTAATAAACGTGAGCAAAGTGCAAAACACAGAAAAAACTGAAGAACGCGAAAACTCTTTATCGGGTCGCTTAAATTGGCTTCGAGCAGGGGTACTTGGCGCAAACGATGGTATCGTCTCTACTGCAGGTTTAGTGGTTGGCGTTGCAGGTGCAGCAGTTTCCTCAACAGCATTATTTATTGCCGGTATTGCCGGAATGGTTGCGGGGGCACTATCAATGGCAGCTGGTGAGTATGTATCTGTGTCTACCCAGCGAGACGCCGAGCAAGCCGCACTCACAAAACGCGCCGAGTTTATTGCTTCTCAGCCAGAAGCCGCCCAAGCAGATTTAGCTCGAATCATTATGTTGCAAGGCGTGGACCCAGAAAGTGCAAAGCAGCTTGCGGCGCAACTAAGTAAGGGTGACGCTTTAAAAGCACACGCACACTACCTTTACGGCATTGACCCAGATGAATTGACCAATCCTTGGCACGCAGCCTGGGCATCGATGGGCGCTTTCGCAGTCGGTGCATTAATTCCGCTGCTTACAATTTTACTTTCCCCAGCTTCGCTTGCCGTCACCTTAACCGTAATTTCTGTTTCTGTTGCTTTGGCAATTACTGGTTCTGTTTCGGCTTGGCTGGGAGGAGCTCCAATTCTTCGCGCCACAATCCGCAATATCATTTGGGGCAATGCGGCAATGATTGTTACTTATGGAGTTGGTTATTTAGTCGGACAAAATGTTGGTTAATTTTAACCTCCGGTGAACATTCCTTAAAATATCTCTCACTAGTACGGAAAAGCCTGAATGTAAGTGGTGGGTGGT
>JAXFDG010000182.1:0-3846 GCA_034173665.1 Arcanobacterium sp. | reverse complement strand
GACCAACGGCAATATTCTTGCGCACATTACGACGCGAACGACGCGCCTGTGACTTTGGGGGCATTCTATATCTCCTGAAAATTCATCGATTCTCACCCGAGATGGGCGGAACTACTATTACTTAGCCTTCTTCTTACCGGCCACGGTACGCTTCGGACCCTTACGGGTACGTGCATTGGTCTTTGTGCGCTGGCCATGAACTGGCAAGCCACGGCGGTGACGCAGACCCTGGTAGCAGCCGATTTCAATCTTGCGACGAATATCTGCCTGAATTTCACGGCGAAGATCGCCTTCTACCTTGTAGTTCTCATCGATGTGGTTCTTAAGCTTAACCAAATCATCTTCAGTGAGATCCTTTACGCGGGTGTCAGGATTAACGCCGGTTACAGCGAGGGTTTCCTGAGCGCGTGTACGGCCAATGCCGAAAATATAAGTAAGCGCAATTTCTACTCGCTTTTCGCGAGGTAAATCAACGCCTGATAGACGTGCCATTCTATTTGGCTCCTCTTGTTCTTCCGAAGGTGTGGTACAACGCCGTCCCAGTTATTTCAATTCTGGGCCTCGGCCTTCGGACCGAGGGATGCTTAGCTTCCTAAGCTGGCGGTGTATTTACATATCCCGATTGGGAAGTCAGGTTTAGCCCTGACGCTGCTTGTGTCGCGGATTGGAGTCACAGATGACCATGACGCGACCGTGACGGCGAATAATCTTGCAGGAATCGCAAATTCGCTTCACGCTTGGTTTGACCTTCATAGTGTCTTTTCCTCTGCTGCGCTTGCCTGCAACATAGTTCTCAGGCGGTTCACACCGATTTACTTGTAACGGTACTTAATCCGTCCACGAGTTAAATCGTAAGGCGAAAGTTCCAGCTGCACGCGATCGCTTGGCAAAATACGGATGTAATGCTGACGCATCTTGCCGGAGATGGTTGCAAGCACTCGGTGCCCATTTTCCAACTCAACAACAAACATCGCGTTCGGTTTTGCCTCAACCACGGTGCCTTCTACTTCAATGAAGCCTTCTTTAGCCATGTTCCCCGCTAACTTCGGTTTCTCTTACTTGCTTTGAATCAACAACTTAAATGTTGAAAATTCATCTTTGGTATGCGCTTTTGGGCGCACAGTACCAAAGAAAAAGTTTACGCTAATTCACCCCTTGAACAAAAGGCGAATTCGGGTGCACCTCGTCACTAGTCAAGTGGCACAGGAGTCACTCCAAATCGAGCTAACTCCGCAGCTCCCCCATCAGGCGCAGTTAAAACCCAAATCCCCTTGGAGTGTAACGCAACTTCGTGCTCCCAATGGCACGCATCTGATCCGTCACGTGTAACCACAGTCCACTCGTCCGCAAGAGTCTGATTTGCTTGTTTTCCTGCGGCTAAAATCGGTTCAATACATAACACCATTCCAGCGTGCAACTTCGGACCACGATGGTTAGTTCGATAATTCAATACGGTTGGTTCAAGATGCATTGCGCGCCCAATTCCATGCCCAGTAAAATCCAAAACAATATCTGGACGCTCTGCTGGCGGGATTTCCATTACATAATCATCAATCGCATTACCAATATCAGACACAAAGTGCCCCTTAGCCATCGCTGCGATACCATGCCACATTGCTTCATAAGTTTGGGCGGAAAGTTTCTCGCGACGCTCGCGCACGGCGTCATCCCCACCAGGTAGCACTACCGTAAAGCAAGCATCACCATGCCACCCATCCACAACGGCACCACAATCCATCGAAACAAGATCTCCTGGTTCCAGTACCTGTTTCCCAGGAATTCCATGCACCACAGTATTGTTTACGGAAATACAAGTATTCTTCGGATACCCGTGGTAACCAAGAAAGTTCGACTTCACGCCATTCTTTTGCAACACGTTCAAAGCAATGTCATCAAGGTCTTCCGTGGTCATTCCCGGAGCAATAGCTGCGCGAAGCGCATCATGAATCTCTGCAACTACTAGTCCAGCTTTTCGAATCTTTCGAATATCGTCATCAGACAAAGCATTTACTTTTTTCCGAAAACGTACCATCTTCTTCACCTCAAAAGTTTTGATAATTATAAGAGCTATACGAGTAGCTCAATCCGAAACTCACGCTCCTGCGAAAGTCCCTGAAAAGAATTCACGCGCCGAACTCGGCGCGCAAAATCTAAATGGATTCTATTCCGCTAACTGCTTTTCAAGAAAAGCTGGAAGCTCAACTGCAAGACGCTCCTGCACTTCTTCAATAGTGCCAGTACCGTCCACGCTCAAGACGATTCCCCGAGCTAGATATAGTTCAAGGAGCGGCGCCGTCTTCGCATGGTAAACCTCAATCCGGTGCCGAATCACTGGCTCAGTATCGTCTTCTCGGTTTTCCACTTCTGCGCGATGCAACAGGCGACTAACGATTTCTTCATCTGGGATTGATAGCTCAATCACCCCGGATAGCTTCACCCCAGCTTCTGCAAGAATTGAATCTAGCTCATGCACCTGATCAATGTTTCGTGGATACCCATCAAGGAAATACCCATCTTCTAAATCTGGCTGCAAGAGTCTATTGCGAACCATCTGGTTCGTAACTTCATCTGGTACTAGATTGCCATCATTAATGTATGAAGCAGCAAGCTTACCTAGTTCTGTTTCCGCTTCAATCTCACTACGGAAAATCTCACCGGTGGAAATAGTTGGGATGCCAAGCTTTTCTGCCAATACCCGCGCTTGAGTTCCCTTGCCGGCTCCTGGAGGACCGACAAGAATCAAAATAGGTTTCATCTTAAGAATCCGTCGTAATGACGCTGCTGTAATTGCGCGTCGATATCTTTAACTGTTTGTAGGCCAACGCCTACAAGAATAATAATCGACGTACCGCCAAAACTTGCGGACTGAATACCTAATTGCGCAAAGACAATCTGTGGAATTAACGCAATAATTGCAAGATACAATGCGCCGACCCAATTAATACGATTAATTACATACCGCAAATAATCTGCAGTTGGCTGTCCGGCACGGATACCTGGAATAAATCCGCCGTACCGCTTCATATTATCGGCAACTTCTTCTGGGTTAAAGGTAATTGAGGTATAGAAGAATGCGAAGAAAATAATCAACAATGCGTATGTAAGCATGTACCATGGCGAAGTCCAGGTGAAGTGAGTATTCAGCCAAACCACCCAACTTGAAGTCCGGTTACCAAACTGAGCTGCCATTGTTGGCATCTGTAAAATCGACGAAGCAAAGATTACTGGAATAACATTTGCCATGTTGATCTTGATTGGAATGTAAGTAGAAGTTCCACCGTAGGTACGACGACCGACGACGCGCTTCGCGTACTGCACTGGGATGCGACGCTGCGATTGTTCGACGAACACTACCACGACTGTAATCAGGAGGAACATTACTACTACGATTGCAACATTCGTCCAGCCACCTGCAGACTGTGCGATGGTGCCAAGCAAGGTTGGGAAGGATGCTGCAATACCAGTAAAGATAAGCAAGGACATTCCATTACCGACACCCTTTTCGGTAATAATTTCAGCAAGCCACATTACAAGACCAGTACCAGCGGTCATTGTAAGAATAATCAGCAGACGCGAGCCAATGCCATCAGATGGAATTGGGCTAACTGTACAGCCAACAAAGAACGCATTATTAGCTACTGAAACAATCACTGAAGACTGCAGAACTGCCAAGAAAATTGTGAGATAACGCGTATACTCGGTAAGTTTCGCAGTGCCTGACTGTCCTTCTTTATGGAGCTCCTCAAAACGTGGAATTACTACTCGCATCAGCTGCACAATAATCGACGCCGTAATATATTACGGCGTCGATTATTGTGCAGCTGATGCGAGTAGTAATTCCACGTT
>JAXFDG010000181.1:0-2286 GCA_034173665.1 Arcanobacterium sp. | reverse complement strand
AGATGCGCCGTTTGCAGTAAATATAATTGAGCGCCGTGATCCACGTGCAGATGATGTTGTAATCGAAATTAAAGCTGCTGGTATTTGCCACTCAGATATTCACACGATTCGTAACGAATGGGGTGAGGCACATTTCCCGCTCGCCGTCGGTCATGAAATTGCCGGTGTGGTTCGGGAAGTTGGTGCAAATGTTTCCAAGTTCAAAGTTGGAGATCGTGTTGGTGTGGGATGTTTAGTTAATTCCTGTCAAGAATGCGAACAATGCCGAGCCGGATTTGAAAATAACTGCGAGCGCGGAGCGGTTGGTACGTATAACTCAAAGGATGTTGACGGAAGTATCACCCAGGGTGGATATTCACAGCTAGTAGTAGTGAATGAAAACTTTGTATGCACGATTCCGGATGCTCTTGATTTTGCTGTGGCTGCGCCTTTGCTTTGTGCTGGGATTACTACCTATTCGCCATTAGCTCGTTGGAATGTGGGTAGAGGTTCAAAGATTGCAGTGGTTGGTCTTGGTGGCCTTGGGCATATGGGTGTGCAGATTGCGGTGGCTCTCGGAGCAGAAGTTACCGTGATTTCTCGGACCTTGAATAAAGAAGCTGAAGCTCTGGAACTCGGAGCAAGCCGCGTGTTGGCAACTTCGGAAGAGGATTTCTTTAAGAAGTATCGGAAAGAGTTTGATTTTATTCTTTCTACTATTTCGGCTCCGTACGATCTTGCACAGTATCTTGGTTTGCTTAAACCACGTGGAGTGATGGCAGTAGTTGGGTTGCCGCCTGAGCCACTGCCATTGCCTTTAGCAGCTTTGATTTCTGGTGGTCGAGTACTGACTGGAAGTAATATTGGTGGAATTCCGGAAACGCAAGAGATGTTGAATTTCTGTGCAGAGAAGGGGATTGCGGCAATTGTTGAAAAAATTGGCGTAGATGAAGTGGATGCCGCTTATGAACGAGTTGTGGCTGGGGATGTGAAATTCCGTTTTGTGATTGATACCGCAAGCTTCGGAGAAATTTCTGACTAGATGAGTGGTGGTTTCTTGGTGTGTACTTGAAAATTCTAAGTATTTACCGGAAAATTACTCGAAAATTTATAAGATGGATAGGTTCTATTTTATCAAAATATATAAATAGGACTTATCCATTTTTTTGCAAATAAATCGCATTGCAGTAAAGATTAGGTAATAATTTTTAAGTAATCATTAAGCTCTTTGAGTATGGAGGCTTCATGGAAGCTATTACAAATTCTCTCGATGCCTTTAACGGCCACATTTATCAATGGATTCTGATTCCATTGTTGATTGGCGCAGGTCTTTACTTCACAGTACGTTCGCGCTTCTTGCAGTTCCGTTTGTTCGGCTCGATGATTAAGAATGTATTCAATTCTCGTGATGCGCAAAAGCACGAGATTTCTTCCTTCCAAGCCTTTGCTATTGGTTTAGCTTCCCGTGTTGGTACTGGAAATGTTGTTGGCGTGGCAATTGCAATTACCCTTGGTGGCCCAGGTGCAGTTTTCTGGATGTGGGTTGTGGCATTGCTCGGTATGGCTACTGCATTTATTGAGGCTGCACTTGCGCAGATATTTAAAGTCCGCTGGCATGATGGAACTTTCCGTGGCGGGCCTGCATTTTATATTTGGAAAGGTCTCCGTTCTTGGAGGTGGGGTGCTGCTTTTGCGATTGCCTTGATCTTTACCTATGGCGTTGTTTTTGAATTTGTGCAGGCAAATACTATCGCTGACACTTTGAAGACTTCTTACTCAATCGAGCCTTGGATTTCTGGTTTGGTGATTGCACTCTTGACTGCAGTCGTGGTGCTTGGTGGAATTAAGTCTGTCGCCCGAGTCACTGAATATATGGTTCCATTTATGGCGCTCACTTATATTGTGATTGCCTTGCTTATTATAGGCCTAAATTACGACAAGATTGGTTTTGTATTTACCGAAATTTTCCAGTCTGCATTCGGTTTGAATGAAGCCTACGCCGGTACTGCTGGTGGAATTATTGCAGCAATGATGAACGGTGTGAAGCGCGGTCTTTACTCGAATGAGGCGGGTATGGGGTCTGCTCCAAACGCTGCATCCACTGCCACCACGACGCACCCCGCTCGTCAAGGTTTAATTCAGTCAATGGGTGTTTTTGTGGATACGATTATTGTTTGTAGTGCGACTGCGTTCATTATTCTCGTAGGTGGTATTTACAAGCCAGGGCAAGAACTTGAAGGTGCAAGCTTAACCACAAACTCGGCAGTTGCAGTGCTTGGTGGTTGGATTGAGCCAATTTTAATCTTC
>JAXFDG010000180.1:0-4674 GCA_034173665.1 Arcanobacterium sp. | reverse complement strand
GCAGCAATTAGCGGAACTTCGAGGCGATGAAATTAAGCAACATGATCGCGCTAATAATAGTGGATCTGTGTTTTCGAAGATTCGTGATGCTTTCTCGAACTGGAGCTAACTTTGACCCTGCCAGTATTTTTTGATCCACAGCTTAATGCTTCCGTTGGGGAACAACTCCGACTCACAGGTGATGAGGGTCGCCATGCTGTTGCGGTACGGAGAATCCGTGTCGGAGAGCAGATAGATATTATTGACGGCGTGGGGCAGCGAGCGACTGTATCGGTAGCTGCGCTTGGGAAGAATGAACTAAGTGCTGAGGTACTTGCGGTTGTGCACGAGCCAGCACCGAAAGTGCCGACTTTACTGGTGCAAGCTTTGGCAAAAGGCGGGCGTGATGAACAGGCTGTGGAAACTGCCACTGAGTTCGGGGTAACTAAGATTTGTCCATGGGAGTCGCAGCGTGCGGTAGTTTCCTGGAAGCAACCGCAGAAAGCGGAAAAAGGCATTGCAAAATGGCAGGCAGTGGCTTTAGCTGGGGCAAAGCAGGCGCGGCGTTCGTGGGTGCCGGAAGTTCAGGCTTGTCTAGACTCGAAGGGTCTGACCAGAAAAATTACTGAGCTTATTGCGGCAGGTTGGCAGGTTTACGTGTGTCACGAGCAAGAAGCGCAGCATTTTACGAAGTATTTACAAGCGCAGAGAGATGCTTGGAGCGCGGGAGAATTTCCGGCGGGAGTTGCGTTTATCGTTGGTCCTGAAGGTGGAATTACCGACGACGAGGTGCAGAGTTTCGTTTCCGCCGGAGCTCAGGCGGTACTTTTAGGAGAGCACGTAATGCGTTCGGCAACGGCTGGGCCGTGGGCAATTGCCGTGCTATCTGCTGCCGTTCGTGAATTTTTGAAAACAGCCTAAGGTAGGATTTAAATATGGCTGAGACGCAAACAATTTCACACCTAATTACTGTGCCGGAGCGAGTTCCAATGTTGAACTTGCTTGGTCATAATGACGGTGTGCTGCGCGTGCTGGAAAAGGGACTTTTCCCGGCAACAATTCATGTGCGCGGGCATGAGATCACAATTAGCGGTGCGGAAGCAGAGCTGCGTTTTGCTGTGGAACTGTTGCAAGAACTAATTGAAGTGGTTAAAGACGGGGAGCATTTAACTCCGGACGCTGTGCAGCGGGCGATTACTATTGCGCGCTCAGGGATGGCCCGCCCAAGCGAACTGCTGAACACGGATATTCTTTCTTCGCGAGGAAAAACAATTCGCCCCAAGACTCTTGGGCAAAAAGCCTATGTGGACGCGATTGATGAAAATACGATTATTTTCGGGATTGGTCCAGCAGGTACCGGAAAAACTTATTTAGCGATGGCGAAAGCCGTGGTTGCGTTACAAAAGAATGAAGTTTCGCGAATTATTTTGACACGCCCAGCTGTTGAAGCGGGGGAGTCTTTAGGATTCTTGCCGGGAACTTTAACAGATAAGATTGACCCTTATTTGCGGCCACTCTTTGACGCTTTATATGACATGCTCGATCCTGACGCGATTCCAAAATTGATGGCTGCGGGAACGATTGAAGTTGCGCCACTTGCATATATGCGGGGGCGTACTTTGAATGACGCTTTCATTATTTTGGACGAAGCGCAAAATACCACTACCGAGCAGATGAAAATGTTCCTCACGCGTCTTGGTTTCGGCTCGAAGATGATTATTACAGGCGATGCCACGCAGGTTGATTTGCCGGGGAAAACAAAATCTGGTTTGCGGGCTGTGCGGAGAATTTTGCGCAATATTGATGGAATTAAGTTTATTGAACTTGGTTCAGGAGATGTTGTTCGGCATAAGATCGTGGCTGATATTGTGGATGCCTACGCAAGATTTAACAAGGAAAACTAAGGGTAAACGATGATTGAGGTAAATGACGAATCTGCGTACACGCCATCGATTGATCTAACGGAAATATCTGAGCTTGCAACTTGGGTTTTTCAAGAAATGCGAGTGCATCCAGGGGCTGATTTAAATATTTTACTTATTGATGAAGCTCCGATGGAGGAGCTGCATCTTCAATGGATGGACTTACCAGGAGCAACTGATGTGATGTCGTTCCCGATAGATGAATTACGTCCAGCTCCTGCCGGAGTGGAGCCGCAAGAGGGGACTCTTGGGGATATTGTGGTGTGTCCACAAGTTGCCGCGCAACAGGCGAAAAAAGCTGGTCATGCTACCGAAGAAGAAATCTTACTGCTGGTCACGCATGGGATTTTGCATCTTCTTGGGTATGACCATGCTGAAGAAGAAGAACGCAAGGAAATGTTTGGTTTACAGCGGCAGCTCTTGCTGACTTTCTTAGCGCGTAAACCTAATGATCCGAATAAACGGCAGCGGACCCTAGAAGAGATCGGCGAGATCGCCCCGACTATTGAATAGCAAGATTTTAGCTGTTAATAATTCGTTAAAAACTAAATAGATACCACTGAAACAATACCGCTGAGATAATTAAAGATGTTTCGCCGATACAATCAAGGAACCTGGAGAAGTTAAGGAAATGCACGAAATTCAAACGATTTCATTAGCCCTAATCGTACCGATTGGGGTTGTTGCACTGCTTCTTGCAGCTTTGTATCGTATTGTTTTAGTGGCCTTGAGCCGAGTTTCCAGAGCTTCCGCAGCTGATGCCGTGGCTAACGGGGAAGTCGGAAAGACGGTGGAACGGCTTTTAGTTGACCGCCCGGCAGCCGAAGTGGCAGCGAGCGCATTGCGCATTATTTTCATTTCAATCTTCGCAATCTCAGTAGTGGTTTCTTTGATTGGTTATATCAGCGAGGCCTGGATTTTACTTGCGGTTGCGGTAGCGATAATTCTGGTCAGTTTTGTGTTGATGAGTTTAATCCTGCCAACTACTTTGGCGATTCGGCATCCACTGCGAATTATTGGTTTTACTGCGCCGTTATTGCTCGGTCTTTCAAAAGTGACGCGGGTGTTTGTAGCCCGCATTGCCTTAGTTGAAGAGGAGCTTGCGGATGAAGATGATGACGATGATCGAGTTGCGCTGGTGGTTGAACGTGTTAGTGAAGCAGCTGTAGTTGAAGACGACGAACGTTCCCTAATTTCTTCTGTCTTCGAGCTTGGACGGACCTATATTCGTGAAGTAATGGTTCCACGTACAGATATGATTACCATTAGCGCCACGCATAATCTTGATCAAGCTCTGACCTTGTTTTCGCGTTCTGGTTTTTCGCGTGTGCCGATTGTAGGCGATTCCATCGATGACTTAATTGGTGTGCTTTATTTGAAAGACGTGATTCGCCGGGTTCACCACCGCAGTGGCAATGAGCGACTCCCAGTAACAGAAGTGATGCGTGAGCCAAACTTCGTGCCAGAGACGATGCTCGTTGATGATCTTTTGCATGAGATGCAAACGACTTCTGTGCATATCGCTTTAGTCGTTGATGAATATGGCGGTATTGCGGGTCTAGTAACTATTGAAGATTTGCTTGAAGAGCTTGTTGGTGAAATGGTTGATGAGCATGATCGCGCAAATCCAGAAGTAGAAGACCTTGGGGAGGGACGTTATCGCCTCCCAGCGCGTTTACCTCTAGATGAGCTCGGGGAACTTTTTGGAGTGAATCTTGAAGACGACGACGTGGATACCGTTGCCGGACTTTTAGCTAAAACTTTAGGGAAAGTGCCGATTCTTGGCTCAGCTGTTGCCTTGAACGGTATCCATCTAGAAGCTGAGCGTTTTGAAGGGCGCAGGAAGCGTATTTCGACAATTCTTGCCAGCCGAGAAATTGCCGAGGTAGAGGAAGAAAATGACTGATTTTGAAAATTATCGCTGTGGCTTTACGGCAATTGTTGGACGTCCAAATGCAGGGAAATCAACGCTAATTAATACATTGGTTGGTGAAAAGATTGCAATTACTGCAAACCAACCAGAAACTACGCGGCGAGTAATTCGCGGCATTGCAAATCATGAATCTGGGCAGCTAATTTTAGTGGACACTCCTGGCCTGCATCGTCCACGCACTTTGCTCGGTGAGCGTTTAAATGATTTAGTACATGAGTCCTTAGCGGATGTTGATGCAGTGGCATTATGTTTGCCGGCTGATGAAAAGATTGGTCCTGGAGATAAGTTCCTGCTGAATCTTGTGCAAAAAACAAAGGCACCAATCGTTGCAGTAGTAACTAAAGCCGATAAGATTAGCCGGGAAAAACTGGCGATGAAACTTTTAGAAGTAAATAATTTTGCAGATTTCGCCGAAGTGATTCCGGTTAGTGCTGTTCGTGGTGAACAGGTGGAACTTTTGGCGGAACTGCTAATTAAGCAGATGCCGTTGAGTCCTCCACTTTATCCAACAGATTCAGTAACTGATGAATCTACCGAGGCGCGGATTGCGGAGCTGATTCGTGAAGCAGCCCTTGACGGTGTGCGCGACGAATTACCGCATTCAATTGCAGTAGTGATTGAAGAAATGGAAGAACGCTTACGTGAAGAAGGCGATACACGTCCACCATTAATGGATATCTCGGCGAGTATTTTTGTAGAGCGTGATTCACAAAAAGGAATTGTGATTGGTCGCGGAGGATCACGTTTGCGCGAAGTGGGTAAGCGTTCACGTCAGGGTATTGAAGAACTGCTCGGACAGCGCGTATATCTTGACCTACGCGTAAAAGTCGCCAAAGACTG
>JAXFDG010000179.1:0-7802 GCA_034173665.1 Arcanobacterium sp. | reverse complement strand
CTTTCCCGTCTTGTGCGGGAAACTTGTGATGTTCTAGCTTCAATCCCGATTGCTTCAGAGATGGAATCTTTGAATGCGGCAGTAGCAACCGGTATCGCACTGTATCAAATTGATCAGCTGCGTTCTTGAAATGTCTTATCTTAGCGGTAAGGCGCCGTCGGTACGCTAAACTAGAGGAAAGAGAAAGGCGTACAGATGGTATCGTGGCGGCCAGTGCATGGACGAATTGAACGGCTTGATGAAGAGTTAACTTCTGTTGCGGATATTCAGAACTTTTTTGCGGAGCAAAGAATTCTTGGGCGTGGCGAAGAAGACGAAACCGGTGCTTTTAATTTTGAACTTGCAATTGGGGGCCGGAGGCGACGCGTTGCCACTCTGGATGAAGAAGGGCAGATTTTCTTAGGATATTCAGTGGGGGATTTGCTCCAGAAACTTTCAACACAACTGCGAAAAGTTGAAGTTGAGCTAGACGGAAAAGTGATTCATGGTCCGTTTGATCTTGGTGCTGTTGGTGTTGGTGATGCAGATATTGAATTCGCGGCAGCTGAGGATGAATCTGAATTAGAATTTGTGATTTCTGAAGATGCTTCCGAAAATGTGTCTGGAGATTTTGCATCTGCAGATGGCGAGGAAAAAAAATCTGAGCCTATTGATGAGGCAGCAGAATTAGAATTTTCTGGACCAATGCTAGCCTTTGGAGATTATCCGCTTTCTGAACTTTCGGTGCTCTCTGCGAATGAATCACGAGAATTTTTGGCGTTTAAATCAGATCAAATAAATGTTGTGATTGCCCAGAAAGGCTTACCGCTAGCGGAAAAGCTACTATTGCATCCAGATTTTTCTTTGGAGTTGTATTTTTCTGGTACGCGTTTTGCTAATCCGAAACTGCGTGTGAGTCGTAATTCTGGAACTTTAACTTGGGATTGGTCAGGTCAGTATCTTCCATTTTCTTGGATCGACGGTGAAGCTTTAGATTTTGTTGATGATGAGCTTGGTGCCGGTGCTGTTGCACGTCGAGCCGTGGCCGATATTGTTGATGTAACTTTTGCCCAGGTGCGTGAGTCTCTTTTAGCGGAGCCAGGAATTGGTGTTCCAGCATTATTGCGAGCTTTAGGGCTGCCTGGAGTCGCAATCGATGTGTTACGCGGGGATCAAACTATCACCCAAGCGGTTTCAGAAATTCCACAGGCTCGGTTAATTCTGCCGAAATCTCCTACTGCTGCGTTTGAAGAAGCTTTAGCCTGGGAAGTCTTAGGTGAAGGCGTAGTCGAATCTGATTTGGCGCGGGTTTATCGCAGTGTTTATTTAAAGTATCCGTGGGTTGTTGCCGGGGTGGCTGCGGTACAGGCAAGTATTGGCGTGGCCGTAGCTAGTGCTGGTGTGAAAGCATTGCGCACACGGAGCACGAGAAAGGGACGCACTCCGAAAGGTCGAGGTGGAAGATTAATCACCACAATTGGAGGAGCGCTTTTGGTCAATGCGGCATCACGAGTTTTAACTACGCGGTATATTCAAAATGCGGTTAATAAACTTGATATCCCGCAAGAAAATAATTCAATCACCAGAGGTGAGGATAATGACTGAAGAGATTATTGAGACTCCAACCGAGCTGATTGCGGCATTTTGGACGCATGCGATTAATGCTGCAGGTTTAAATCCAGCTGAGGCATATGTTGGGCAAGATGGAGGACTCTCAGTTCTGCCACCAGCATTTACTTTTGGGATAAATCGTGAGCAGGCTGATGAACTTGCGCAGTTAGTTGTTTCTGGGAAGAAAACGGCGACTTCTAGTTTGTTGAAACTTTATGAAACAGCTGGAGAAGCTATTCCACAGCTTGGGGATATGGCGATTGTTTGTAGCGGTTCGGGTGTTCCGGTCGCTTTAATTTCTAATAAGGAAGTCAGAGTACTTCCATTTGACGCCGTCGGTGAAGATGTAGCGTTAGCAGAAGGTGAAGGCGATTTAAGCTTGGAATATTGGCGGGAAGTCCATCGCGAATTTTTCTCTGCAGAAGCTCAAACTGAAGGTGTCGATTTCAGCGAAACTGATGAAGTTGTTGTAGAAATTTTTGAAGTTATTCATGCTGCACAGTGATTAATACACAGTGAGTATTCTGTGTGTCATTCTGTTTTCGGTCATGAAATTTTTTATTAGCTATTAAACAGTGTCCAAAATTTGAGCAGTGCGCCACACATTATGTGGACAGTTCGAAATTCGATTTAGTTTCCCATTACTATTACCTAGAATCAATCGCATAGTAGGAGAGGTAAATGGTGAAACAACTCGGTTGGAAACTCCACGGTGATGGAAAAAAGATCGCTGTTGGAGGAGTGGTTCTTCCCAACGAAAGAATGGCATGGCCGATAACATTTGGAATCGGCGCCCAGCACGTGGTGGCAATGTTTGGAGCCACGTTCTTGGTTCCATTGCTCACTGGTTTCGATCCGGCAACGACGTTATTCTTCACCGGAATCGGAACCATTATTTTTATCCTTATTACGTCAGGACGACTTCCAAGTTATTTGGGGTCGTCCTTCGCTTTATTAGCTCCAATTGGTGCGGTAACAGGCTATGTTGCTGGCGGAGGGGATCCGGTTGATCCAGCAAAGGCTTCGTTAGCGCAGGGTGGAATTATCGCTGTTGGTTTGGCGCTGGCACTAGTTGGCGTTATCGTACACTTTGCCGGTGCGCGCTGGATTGATAAATTAATGCCTCCAGTTGTAACGGGCGCAATCGTTTCGCTGATTGGTTTTAATCTTGCTCCAGCCGCATGGAATAATGTGAAGCTTGCTCCAGTAACTGCTGTTACTACAATTGTTGCAATCTTATTGGTGACGGTGCTCTTTAAGGGGATCATTGGACGTCTCTCAATTCTGATTGGTGTTATTGCGGGTTATGCTGTTGCTGCAATTCGAGGAGAAGTGAACTTTTCTGCAATCAGCAATGCTTCATGGGTTGGTGCTCCAGAATTCCGCGCCCCTGCCTTTGACTTATCCTTACTCGGCTTATTCGTTCCGGTAGTGCTTGTACTAGTTGCCGAAAATGTGGGACACGTAAAGTCAGTTGCGGCAATGACTGGTCAAGATCTTGATGATGTGACCGGAAAAGCGCTTTTTGCTGATGGAATCTCAACAGTGTTAGCAGGTTCTGGCGGCGGTTCGGGTACCACCACATACGCCGAAAACATTGGCGTGATGGCAGCTACTCGGGTCTATTCGACTGCAGCATATATCGTTGCCGCGATAATCGCGTTACTTCTCTCGATGTTCCCAAAGTTTGGAGAGCTTATTAATACAATTCCACCAGGGGTTCTTGGTGGAGCGGCAACCGTTCTTTACGGAATGATCGGAATGCTCGGAGTTCGGATTTGGGTGCAAAACAAAGTTGATTTCTCGGACCCAGTGAATCTGAATACTGCAGCAATTGCAATGGTTGTGGCAATTGCGAACTATACTTGGATGATTGGCGATATGACCTTCGAAGGTATTGCCCTTGGGTCATTCTCAGCAATTGGTATCTACCACGCAATGCGGGCACTATCGCGTTGGCGTGGAACTACTATTGAGCCAGCAACCCCAGCCTCTGCCCCTGCTGGAGCAGAACTTGAACCGGGAGCTTTGCAAAGAGAACCACAAATCTAACGCAAATATAACCTAAATTTGGGGATAGATTAATGGGTGTGGGAAGAAATCCCACACCCATTAATCTATCCCCAATGTTCTGTTCTTACAGTCTCCTTAACAGAACATTAAATGGTGTTTAGCCATTCTTGCGCCGAGTTAGGAATATTCCTCCCGCAAGGAGCCCGAGTGCCAAAACTGCAGTAATTGCAACTGCGGCACCGGTCTTCGCAAGTGCAGATTTAACTGGTGAATCTGCAGATGCTTGTGGTGTTGAAGTTGATGGCTCTCCGCTGTAGGCAGGATTATCGAGTGCCGGAGCTGGAGGTTCTTCAACTACTGGATTATCAACTGGGTCCTCGACTGGATTAATGGAACGAGCGAGAACCTTGAATGGAACTGCTGCAGTTACCTCAGAATTTCCAACTTGTGTGAGAACCGCTGTGTGATTACCAACTGGGAAGTCTGCTGGAATCGTCGTAGTGAAAGTAACAACTCCATTCGCGTCAGAAGTCTGAGTTCCGATTGAGACTGGGTCTGAATGCAGAGCACCAGATATCTCGACTTCTGCTGGGAAATCCTTACCAGTGATAACAACTGTTTCACCTGCGTAAACTTCAGGGCGGTCAATTTCAGCTACTGGAGTCTGTAATTTAGGATCATCAACTGGGTCAACTGGGTCAACTGGGTCAACTGGGTCAACTGGGTCACCTGGATCAACTGGGTCAACTGGGTCACCTGGATCGACCGGGTCAACCGGTGGCTCTTCAACAGTGATATCCAAATTCAAAGTAACTGACTTTGACTGTGAACCTTGCTTTAAGGTGTAGGGCACTGCTCCGTCGAATTCTGCTTCTGGAGTGCCAGAAATTGTTGCAGTTGTGCCGTTTACCGTAATCTCGAGACCTGCTGGAAGTTGTGCCGAAAGATCGAACAAGTATCCTTTTGCAGTATCAACATCGAGAGTGATAGCCACAGGTTGAATTTCTTTTCCAACCTTAGCTGATAGGGTAAATTCTGCAGTTCCATTAGCAAATGTTGCATTAATTGGTTTTTCTGCAACTTCTCCAGTTCCACCAGTTGATGGAGCAGGAATTACTGGATTTTCCGGCTGTTCTGGTGCAGTAAGTTCAGCAGGTGGAACTTGTGAAGCAACACAGAAAGCAGCAGCAGAAGCAAATTGATCTTCGCGTCCTGCAAACTCGTCCCAAACATCAGTAATTTCAAGCTTTACAAACTGTCCCTTGGTATTTTCCGGCATTAATGCCTTTTGCCATTCAGCATTATTTTCAAATTGGCCAGAAACTACCGGATCTCCCCATCCATCTGCGTCACCGGCAAGTGGAGTTTCAGAAAGATAGATGTTGTAGGTCTTGATACGACCATTAACTTTGCCGACACGTGGGCGATATTCAAGAGTCGTCATATTCTTTCCGTCAAGCGCAGCAGATGGATTGAATACTACCCAGAATGGGAATGATCCTAATCCGCCCTCCCATTGGGTATGCCAGAAGGTGGTTTCGTTGGCAGTGCCATCTTGACGAACATCAAATGCTGCACTGATTCTGCCGTTTACCGGACCTTCTCCACGGCGTTCTTCAGAACTTGCAGAGATGTTATTAAAGCCGGCGCCACAGAGACGCGGTCCAACTACTCCGGAGAGAGCAACCTGTGCAATAGGATCTTCGAGTTCGGTGTTCCAAGTAAAGGTTGCAGTTCCTTCAGTTGAAGTAACATTCTGTATCTTGAACTTAGCGGTTGCAGATTCACCTGCAGCAAGTTCAGGAATTGCTACTTCGGTTGGGAGCGCACGCCATCCTTCACTTAGGGAAATAGTTACTGTTGAAGCTGCTACTCCACGATTATTTGGAGCGGTCACAGTCACTGTTACTTCCTGTGAAGTACTTGGGTCTACCTCTGAAACTGCTTCTGGGTTAACAGAGATGCCCATTTCTCGGCTCAATGAGAACTTTGCGCGATCTGGAAGCACGCCGTCGGTGCTAATTACATCGCGTGGGAACTGTGCCACGGAACCGACTTCAAGATCTTTTCCAGCGCCTGAGAAGGAAGTTGCGAGAAGGGTTGGATTATCTCGAACTTCTGGTGCGGAGACGCCCTGAATATCTACGTGACGTTCGGTGCCATCAACAATTGCAAGATATTGGTTGGTGACGGCGTTGCGGAGGGTCACCTTATTAGCTCCCGCTGGAACAATCTGCCACTTTTGATGAACGCGCGCGTGCGGTTCGTCATTTGCGCGTTGTGGATATTGAACTCCCATATTCTTACAGGTGGCGAGAGTTGCGCCTGCGCCAACTTCAGTGATTACGCTAAGGTGTTTTCCTTCGGTCTGATCCACAGTCAAACAAGTATTAGTTTGCGTGTTCTTGATTTGGTAGTAATCATCGTAAGTCTTGGTAATTTGCCATGGGCCAGGATTTACTGGATCAAGCTCTGGGAAGCCGTATGTGCCATTTGGAATAGACGCATCAGCAACCTTTGAGCGGATATACGGTTTACCAATACTGTTGAGAGCAGCCTTCATGCCGTTATCGCCTTCCCAGCGCGGCCATGGGCGAGAGTCGCTCCAAGTCATTTGTGCAAGGAAAGCAATGGAATCAGCAGTTTGCATTGCTACTTCATTTTCCGTCATGTAGGAATTATCTGGCCATAGTGAAACTCGTGCCCCGAGCAAGCCTTCGTAGTTCTTGTCAATTTGCTGATTGCTATCGAAAGTTCCAACATTCCATGTGCCGTTGTAGAGAGCCTGGGTATTTACACCGTATGCGTTTTGGCGGCTCCAGTAGAGGGCCTGAGTGGTGTTCATAAGCTTGTATCCACGTTGCACCATGGTGCGGATATTTGAAGCGTATTGGAATAGCCAGTAATCGATTACGACGTCGGTATCAACCTTTCGTTCTGCGTTTAAGTTGATGCCGTCGTTGAATACGCGCAGGGTCTTACCCTTGCCTTTAACGTAGTCATTAATCTCGTTAATGAAGGCGATGAAAGCGTCGTCTTCGCGAGCATTTGGACCAAATGTTGCGCGAGCATATTCAAGGAGTTGTGGGTAGTTAGAGTAGCGGTCATGAATCATGTACTCGTCTGCACCCATATGCCAGTATTTGGTGTCGAATGCGTTATCGTATTCGTCGATGAGTTTCTTGTAGAGTGCGCGTGCTTCTGGCTTAGAGATATCAAGACCAGTTGCTTTGTACTGTCCAGTACGGCTAACAAGCTGATACTGTGGTGAATTCTCAAGCCAAATACCCATGTGTCCAGGAGAGTTAATCTCTGGAATGACATCAATATTGTATTCTTTTGCTTTTGCAACAAACTTCGCAACTTCTTCTGGAGTGTAGTACGACCAGGTGTTGGTATCTGGATAAGTATCACTCTTTAACTTCATTTCCAAAAGAATTTGGTTGATTCGCAAATCGGCAATATCGTCGAGGAAGCGCTCAATCCATTCTGGAGAAATATTTATTTGGCAAGCACAAAGAATCACGCCGCGTTCCTTGTATTTTGGAACAGAGGTGACGCTACCTGCCGGTAAAGTTAGTTGCTGATCGCCACGTGATTCTTGGCGTAATAGCTGTGACACTGCGCGAGTTCCGTAGAAGACTCCAGCATCAGTTTTT
Source organism: Arcanobacterium sp. (assembly GCA_034173665.1). Taxonomy (GTDB): domain Bacteria; phylum Actinomycetota; class Actinomycetes; order Actinomycetales; family Actinomycetaceae; genus Arcanobacterium_A. Next base: position 540 of record JAXFDG010000179.1, on the reverse strand, counting down.
GCTGTAACAATCAGACCGGTTTCACCGATTTGTAATTTAAATCCTTCATCGCCAAGCGCGGTTTGGTTTTCATCTTTTACTAGCTGAACATCGCGCGAGGTTGTTTCGACTTCGCCAGCATAGGCAGGCACAGGGAAACCACCGAAAGCGGTTAATTCTGTTGAGAGAAGTTGTCCGCGTTTTGCGAGGTCAGGGGATGTGATAATACGGGCGCCTTCAGTAAGCGTCCAAGAGCCTCCGCTTGCTTCAAAGTTATCAAGACTTGGCACGGTACTTGGAAGGCCGATAGTTGCGGCATCTGCATTGAATGCGGCGGGTGCGATCTCTGGTTCAGCCATCACCAGCGTTGGTGAAAAAGTGGAGAGAACCAGGGAAGCAATACCGGCAATGCCGAGGCTCGCTTTCCATCGTTTCTTCATTGAAACTCCTAGTTGTCATTTACGTGTACAAGTATGGCTTGTAGCCGGATTGCTGCGTTGCAATCCTTAATATTTTATATAAATGACACCTACGCGGACAATAGTCTATTTTCCATACCTG
>JAXFDG010000178.1:0-8907 GCA_034173665.1 Arcanobacterium sp. | reverse complement strand
GGACTCTTCAACAGTCACAACGCCTTCCTTGCCAACCTTGTCAAGAGCTTCTGCAATAAGTTCGCCAATTTCCTTGTCGCCAGCAGAGATTGCCGCAGTAGCTGCAATTTCTTCCTTTGTTTCAATTTCTTTTGCATTTGCAAGAAGTTGCTTCACAACTGCATCAACTGCAGCATCGATACCCTTACGGAGTGCAATTGGATTTGCACCTGCAACAACGTTACGCAAGCCTTCCTTCACCAAAGCTTGTGCTAATACGGTTGCAGTGGTGGTGCCGTCACCTGCGACGTCGTCTGTCTTCTTAGCAACTTCTTTAACGAGCTCTGCACCAATCTTCTCAAATGGTTCTTCTAGCTCAATTTCCTTTGCAATAGAAACGCCGTCGTTAGTAATAGTTGGGGAACCCCACTTCTTTTCTAAGACAACATTACGACCCTTTGGGCCAAGAGTAACCTTAACAACGTTTGCAAGGGTGTCGAGACCGCGCTCCATGGAGCGACGTGCATCCTCGTCAAATGCGATGATCTTTGCCATGCTTTTTCTTTCCTCCTGTTGGAGTTCTTTCGTGTAACCAGCGCCCGCGACGGACGACTCAGTAAACCATGTTCACGTCCCATAGATTACTAAGCCTCACTGGCTGAAAATTATCACTCTCCACCTGAGAGTGCTAATTAAAATTCTGGCACTCTCCACCCGAGAGTGCAAGGTCGGTTAAAAGAATGTAAGTATTGTTCACCAATGGCAAAGTAAAGTCTGTTACTCCGAACGCAATACTACAACTACTGAGAGTGGACTTGGCACCGCATTAATATCCTCAACCTGTGCACTAATTCCAAGTTTTGATGCCACCTCTGCAGCAACCGCTGCCGAATCGGCATCTCGATAATATACGGTACTCTGCGCTGGAGCCGAGAAAGAATAATTTCCGGTGGCCACGTTGGTAAATCCGGCAGAAGTTAAAACTCCAGCTTTCCTACCTGCAAGCCCATTAATCCGCGTACCGTTCAAAATCTGAATCTGTGCGCTCAAAATTGCAGCTTTGGCTTCTTCTTCAGCTTTTGCTGCAGCTTCTTCTTGTGCTTTTGCCTCTGCTGCTGCCGCAGCCTCCGCTTCTGCTTTCGCAGTTTCGTCTGCAGTCTCTTCGGTAGTGGTAGTGCTGGATTCTGAATTGGTCGTACTCTCAGAAGAATTCGTACTCTCCGAGTTTGTACTCTCAGTAATTTTTTCCGTAATCACCGAAGCCGTGGATGGATTGTTTCCCAATAAATATCCCAAACCAACTCCAACCGCAGGTGAAAGTAACAATACAGCAATCAAAGCCACTAACCACGGACTAAATTTCCGAGCTTGCCGATGGGCACCATAAATCTCCCGATTCCGGGCTTCACGATCAAACTCATCTTCTGGATATTGGTTTTGTATATTCATCTGCTTATTTCACCTCAGATTTAGCTTACAGCTTCTAAAGCTCCTCTAAGCCGTGACGCTCACGGAGTCTTGCATCTCTTAGTCGTTTCAACCGATCCACCAGTGGAGGATCTGCATAATAAAAATTCTCATCATCAAGCAGAGTGCCAAGATAAAGATAATACTTAGTCGGGGTTACTCCAACGTGTTTTCGAATAGCTTCATCACGAGTCTTCCCAAACTGCTGATACCCTTGCTCAACCTCTAAAATTTTTTGCGCAATACCGCTAATCTCTCGTTTTTTCTTCATCTCACCCCCTATTTAAGTCCGCAGACCAAAATAACTTTTCTCCCAGAAAATACTTCTTAGTTACCTATTGCGGCATCCCTTAAAATATCTCTCCTTCTCTTAGACTACCTTCTAGCCTAATCAGATTTCGAAAACTATTATGGCATTCCTCGATAAACTAAATTTATGGAAATTACACAACTTCTGAAAACAGTACACTCTTCTTGGCTGCCATTTTTCACCGAACATCACGATTCTCTTGCAGAGGTTATTTCCAAAATTAACGATGACGTCGAAGCCGGGCACACGATCCTTCCTCGTCCAGAGTGGATTCTTCGCCCGTACAAAACCCCACTAACAGAGATTAAAGTACTCATCGTTGGACAAGACCCATATCCAAATGCTCACCACGCCGTCGGATATTCATTTTCCGTAACCAAAGACACCCACCCTCTACCGGCATCACTAAAAAATATCTATCAAGATTTAAAAGATGATCTTGGCATTTCCCGTATTACTTGAGATCTCAGTTCTTGGTGCAAACAAGGCGTGATGCTTTTAAATCGGACTCTCACTGTTCGTGAGGGAGCTGCCGGTAGCCATCAAAAATACGGTTGGGGAAAATTAACTAATGCAACTATTCAGACTCTCGTTGCACGCCGTCAACCATTAGTTGCAGTTCTCTGGGGAAAGTCTGCCCAAGAGCTTACGCCTCTCTTAACTGGAGCAAAGATTATTTCCTCTGCTCACCCTTCACCACTATCTGCTTATCGCGGATTCTTTGGGTCAAAACCATTCTCACAAATAAATAATTATCTCTGCGAGCAAGAGCTTGCAGAAATAGCATGGGAAGTCGAGTAGTTCACGCTACCGAGCTTTTGCCGGTCCTGGTCAGGTACCGGTTCTAGGAATAAACCGTTAGTGGTTTAGGACAATGAATTTACCGCATGGGTTTCACACCAAGTTGGTAAATCCAGACAATCTCCACAAGTCACTAAGCGTTCACGGCAAGAAAGATCATCACAGTTGTGTAAACGATTCGCAGGATTCCCGCAATTATGACACGTTCCGATCATTTCTGGATCTTTCGCAAAATCCATCACTTCACGGCCGTCAAAAACAGTTAACGAACCCTTCCAGCGCTTTGTGTTTCCATATTTTTCCGCATAACGATGAATTCCGCCGTCAAGCTGATAAACATTAGTAAACCCACGATTAATCATCATCGCTGAAAGAATTTCACAACGAATTCCACCTGTGCAGTAAGACAAAATCGGCTTGTCTTTAATATCGTCATACTTCCCCGACTCAAGCTCAGCAATAAAGTCATGGGAAGTTGTTGTATTTGGCACAATTGCGTTTTCGAAACGGCCAATTTCCCATTCGATCTTGTTTCGACCGTCAAAGAAAATCAAATCCGGATTAGCCTCGATAAGAGCTTCCAAATCTTCTGGTTTCACATGCTTACCGCCACCAATAACGCCTCGCGAATCAACCTTCAATTCCTCTGGAGCTCCAAAGCCAACAATTTCATCACGAACTTTTACAGATAGACGCGGAAAATCAAGAGAATATCCGTTCTCATCAAGAGCAGTTCCAATAGACCATTTAATATCAGTACCTCGGAACGGTTCGTATTCACGATATCTCTTCACATACTGCTTACACGCCGCTAAATCCCCACCGAGAGTGGCATTAATACCATCTTTTGAAATAAGAATTCGCCCGCGAAGTTTGAGTTCCTTACAGAGCGCTTTTTGCCAAAGCATAACCGCCTGCGGATCTTGAATTGGTGTGAACTTGTAGAAAAGCAAGATTCGTGGCATTGCCATGTGGCGCTCCTTTTGGAAAAGAAATTATGCGTTTACTAAAGTATGCCAATCTTATCTAGGTTATTTGGAAAGATTCTAGTTTCCAGAAGGACTGTGCGCAGATAAACTTAGTCCCAAATCCCAGTCGGAAGCTTTCCAGGTAATTCAACATTGTCCGTTCGGAATACCGGTTCAGCCACTCCGGCTTTTCGTTGCCGTTCATAGTCGCGCAATGCAACCACACCCCACTTAGAAAGTGTAATCAAAGCGATTAGATTTGTGATTGTCATAATCGCCATTGCAATATCTACAGTCGCCCATAATACATCAAGGCTGACAAGCGCACCTAGAACAACAGATCCAATCGAGATAATTCGAATTAACCATGGACCCCACTTCACCTGGGTGACGAAATTTAGATTGACTTCCGAATAAACATACGCAGCAATAATTGAAGAAAATGCGAGCACAAAAATCATTACTGCCATTGGAACAATCGTCCAGTCCCCAAGCTCATGAGCAACTGCCAGAGTCGTTAAATTCGCCGGGTTCACACCTTCGGCTGTCCAGACCTCCGGACCAGCAACTAAGATTACAAAAGCCGTGGTTGTACAAACAATAATAGTGTCAACAAAAACTCCCAAAGATTGAATTAAGCCTTGCGATACCGGGTGACTCACAGTCGCGGTTGCGGCAGCATTAGGAGCAGTACCCTGACCGGCTTCATTTGAAAATAATCCTCGTTTTGTTCCGTTGATAATTGCGGCAATAATGCCACCACCAAGACCTCCCACAAGTGGTTCTGGCGCAAAAGCGGATTGGAAAATAGTCGCAATAACATTAGGGAATTCAGTGATATTTAGACCCACAATAACAAAAGCAATAATTACATAAATCAGTGCCATAACTGGAGCCATCACTTCGGTAACTCGGGCAACCGAACGAATTCCTCCAAGAATTACCGGGGCAGAAAAAGCAAATAATAAAGCCGCAGTAATTGCTGGTTTCGTTTGCGCGTGCTCCATCATCGTGGAGGCAATCGCATTGGATTGAACTGAAGTAATCACAACACCACAGGTAACAATAGTAATCACCGCAAATAAAGCACCTAATGGCTTTATCCGCATTCCGACACTCATGTAATAAGCTGGACCACCACGGAAAGTTCCGTCTGCTGCACGAACTTTAAATAATTGAGCTAATACTGCTTCCAAAAACGCGGTAGCCATTCCTACAAGCGCCACAATCCACATCCAGAAAATTGCGCCTGGGCCGCCGAACATCAAAGCTGCGGCAACACCAAAAACATTTCCAATCCCAACACGAGCAGCAAGTGAAATACAAAAAGCTTGGAACGAAGAAATCCCACCTTGGCTACCACCGCGAGACTTCAGCACCACCTGAACCATATGTCCAAATAAACGCAGCTGCACCCCACGAGTTCGCCAAGTAATAAATAAACCAGTGCCAATCAAAATCCACATTGTTGCATACTGCGTGATGTAGTCTGCGATTTGGGTGATTGATGCGGCGAGCGTACTCATTACTCTTCCTTCGTTGGACTTACATGGACTTACCAGTTTCAGTGAAAGTCGATTATCTAAAACGGCCGTAGACAAATGTGCCTTATTTGCATCTAGATTATCGCTGCAGTAATTCAAAAAATCACTACAATTAATTCCAATTTTAGCGGGTCTTGGAAAAAGCGCCCAAGCCGCTCATAGCCCGAGAATCTCTAAAGTACAGCCAATCAGTCAACTAGCAAATTAGTAATTGCTCATTTCTACAAAATCTGCAAATTTCTTTAAGCAACAACTTTCTTAATCAACAACCAGACCCTTTTCTCGTTCCGCGCGAGCTTCATCCTTCGCTAAACGCTTCGCTTTCTTAATTGGATCTTCAAGACGGGAAAGATGAATAGTTGTTCCTAGTCCAATCACTACGAGGCAAACAATCGCAATCGGACGCCAACCACTACCCCACATCCCAAAAAGCAAACCTGCCCACATTAAAAGCAAAGTGAAAGTCTTATGCTCTACTTTCATTTCATGATTCTGGTAATTACGAAGGTACTGCCCAAAAACTCGATGTTCCATCAAATACCGATGCCACCGCTCTGAGCTACGACTAAAGAAAAAAGCTGAAAGGAGCAAAAACGGCGTCGTCGGCACTAACGGAAGAACAACTCCAATCGCACCCAATCCAAGGAATAAAAATCCGAGTACTCGATAAACAAAATTCTTCATTACTCTACGCCTAATCCTTAAACCTTGATCATGATTACGTGCCGCAAATTACGAAACACCCAAAACTGTCGATAAAACAAGCTAAGACTATCAAGTCTTTTCAGAGATTGCAGAGACACCGCGTCGCGAAATATAAAGAGTCCCGAGGGGATCCATTTCAGGAATACCCCCGGGACTCTTTCACCTCATTTTCCCGATTACCCAGCTATAATAATCTGCTCAGCTCTCGTCGTCACAGATTTCTACTGGGTCAGCGGGAAACCGTCAAGCGGTGGCAGCTTGTTTAGCTCCTTTGAATTTCAATGCAAAGGTTCCAGCGATGCCTGCAATTGCAAAGAATATTGCCGTTGCCGCAAGCAGAGTAACTGATCCGCCAGACATAATTGCCCGCATCAAGTCGGCACCATTCTCAAGTGGCGAAACCGTGCCAATTGCGCGAAGCCAACCAGTTGTTCCAGCAGTAATACCAAGAACAATTGTTAGCGCCAACAGTCCCAGCAAGATTGCCTTACCAATGTTGCCTAGCCAGCCCACAAGTGCCATTGCAATGAATGCAAAACTTATACCGAGGCCAGCCCCAGTTACGAGCAATCCAATCCAGCCGCCTGCACCAGCACCAGCCTGCGAAGCAGCAACCGCGCCAAGAGCAGCACCAGCCACTGCAGAAATACCAGCACTACGTGCTGCCATTCCTAGACCAGCACCAGCACCCGCTACGGAAGCTCCGATTAATCCCATTCCCCAAAGCAAGCTAGCAGCTAGGATACCGACCATCGCATAGGTTCCCGGAGTTACAACATCTTGCTTCTTCACTGGAGCAGCACCAGCCGAGGAAAGAACCTTACGATCTGCATCATTAAAGGTTGGAACCTCATCGAGACCATCCGATACGCCTTCATGAAGCTCAGTCGCTCCGTCCGACAGTTCCTTCGAACCATCAGCAATCAATCCGAGGCCCTCCGCCAATTCTGCAGATCCCTTATGGGCTTCACCAAGACCTGCAGCAAGTTGCCCAGCACCATCATTTAGCTGCCCAGCACCATCATTTAGCTGACCCGCGCCACCAGAAAGCTCAGCAGTACCAGCCTTCAATTCAGCCGCACCAGCATCAAGCTGACCCGCACCACCAGAAAGCTCAGCAGTACCAGCCTTCAATTCAGCCGCACCAGCATCAAGCTGCTTCGCACCATCAGCCAACTCCGCGGTACCGGCCTTCAACTCAGCCGCACCAGCATCAAGCTGACCAGCACCAGCAAGTACTTCTGTAATGCCTGCCGCTAATTCACCCGCACCGGAGTCAAGCTGACCCGCACCATCAGAAAGCTCCGCAGTACCAGCCTTCAATTCAGCCGCACCAGCATCAAGCTGCTTCGCACCATCAGCCAACTCCGCAGTACCAGCCTTCAACTCAGCCGCACCAGCATCAAGCTGCTGTACACCAGCCAGAAGTTCAGCCGTACCGGCCTTAAGATCATCCGCACCGGCCAGTAACAGCACAGTTCCACCAGCAAGCTCGGCCGTACCAGCCTTCAACTCAGCCGCACCAGCATCAAGCTGACCAGCACCTTCATCAAGTTGTGCCGCACCAGCATCCAGTTCAGCAACCCCATCAACTACTTGCTTCATTCCACCAGCAAGTTCCTGAGAACCAGTTTCAAGCGCGATTAACGCTCCTTCAACCGTGTCTTCTGGATTAAAGGTTTCACCTTCAGTTGCGGCAACAAAAGCTGCACGTCCAGCCTCAACTGAAATACCAGCTTGAAGCTGTTGTAGGCCAGCGGTTACATCAGGAACACCAGTCGAGATTAAAGCCACACCGGCACCAAGAGTATCCTCAAGCTTAATGTTCTTCTCTGAACCGCCAGGAGCAGCTCCAAGCTTCATTCCAACTACCTCACCACGGTCGTTGTATTCAGGAACTGGTTGACGGTCAAAATTCACATTAGCCTGTAAATCAAGTAAGCCATCACGCAACTGGGCTGCACCAGCATTTAATTCTTGAGCTCCTGCAGCAAGGGCATTTAAGCCTTCCGCAACGGCTGGATCTCCAACGACTCCGCCAGCAAGTCCTTGAGCACCCATCATCAGGAAGCCATATCCAAGCTTGGCAAGATTCAAGTGACACTTAGCAATCGTCGACCCGGTAATGTGCGGACTACAAATCTCTGCTTGCAAAGCTCCAAATTCAGCTTCAGTTGGAACAAGCACTGTTGGATCATTCCGAATTTGGGTAACCATCGTATCTTCAAGACGATTCAACTGTGACTTAATAAAGAATGAGTACCACTTTTCACGCTCTGCAGAAACTTCACCAGCATAGGTATTTGCTAATTCTGTTGCCATTTCAGTTAAAAGTTGATTCGCAACGGTATCTGGTCGAGAAACTTGAGCTTTATCAAAAGGATTAAGTTCTACCAACGGAGTGAAAGCATCCATCAAACCAGGAACAAGCCCATCCGCCCCGTTAATTCCAGCATCAAGTTCCGCAGTTCCAGCAGCAAGTTCAAGCGACCCATCAGCAAGCTGCTGAATCGCTGAAGTTACCGTGTTTGATTGCTTTTGAATCTGTTCTGGAGTCATCGCTGAGAAATCTGGCATGACTAGAGCTTCAAGACGAGATAACTGTTCTGGGCTAAATCCTAGCTCAGAATTATTCGCCTTAATGAAGTTCATAGTCTCCTGGGAAAATCGATACCCTACTCCCGGATTAAGACCAATGGCTGGATCGTTCATATTTAGGTCAACTGCAGCTGCACCGTCTACAAGTTGTTGTAATCCCGGAAGAACATCTGCTTGAACCGCCTCTCGTAGCTGTGTTAATCCAGCTGCGAGCTGACCAGCACCAGCATCAAGCTGACCGACGCCGTCGGCAAGCTCAACAGTACCAGCCTTCAGCTGCGCCGTTCCAGACTTTAACTCCTTTGTACCCGCCTGTAGCTCGGCTGCACCAGCATCAAGCTGGCCAGCGCCAGTATTCACTTCATCAACACCTGCACGGAGTTCAGCCGCACCAGCATCAAGCTGCTTCGCACCATCAAGTAGCTCTAAAATTCCTGCTACTAATTCACCTGCACCAGAGTCAAGTTGACCCGCACCATCAGCCAACTCCGCAGTACCAGCCTTCAACTCAGCCGCACCAGCATCAAGCTGCTTC
>JAXFDG010000177.1:0-6801 GCA_034173665.1 Arcanobacterium sp. | reverse complement strand
AGGAAGTCGATATTTAGGGAGCGCTCGTGGGCTTCATCGATGATGATGGTGTCGTAGCGGCGCAGTAGTGGATCGCTTTGGATTTCTGCGAGCAAAATTCCGTCGGTCATTAATTTGATGAGTGTTTCGGGTGATACAAGATCAGTGAAACGTACTTGATAGCCGACGGCGCCGCCGAGCTTCAGGTTTAATTCGCTGCAGATACGTTCAGCTACGGATCGGGCCGCGATTCGGCGCGGCTGGGTGTGTCCGATTAAACCGTGAATTCCGCGGCCAAGCTCGAGGCAAATTTTTGGAATCTGGGTTGTTTTTCCGGAGCCGGTTTCTCCGGCGATGATAACAACCTGGTTTTCGGTAATTGCTTTGGCAATATCCTCTTTTCGGGCAGAAACCGGGAGCTGCTCAGGATAAGTAATTTGTGGGACGCTGCGCAGACGTTCTTGAATTTCTTCAGGGGTAAATTCAAGAACGCTTTGCTTGCGCTGATTTTGGCGCTTCTTTTGATTTATCTTGCTTTCTTTGCGAGCCACATTTTCTATTGTTTCATATCATCGGAAAACTGGAATTGTCCCAAGGTTTATTGAAAGGTGTGTAACTTTCTCTGAAATTTGAAAACTTAGGTCTAAAATCTATATCTAGTGGATTTTTGAGTAAAGGGGCACAAGATGTTGTTGGATTCATTAAGCGAAAATGAAGTTTTCGTCACCAAGCGTGATGGGCAAAGAGTGGCTTTTGATGCAACAAAAATTTATCGTGCAATTTACTTAGCTTTAAATAATTCCGGTATTGATGATCACGAATTCGTGATGGAAGCATTGCGTGGAGTAATTGCAATTTTGCCGGAAAATGAACTTGATATTGAAACGATTCACGCTTCAATTACTGATTTTCTTTTATCTTCGAAATATCCAGAAGTGGCCCGGACTTATGCTACTTATCGTAGTACGCGTGATGCGGTAAAAGCAGAATCCATGGATGTTACCCATAGTGTTGGGAAATTGCTGCAAGGTGATAAAACTGTGGTGAATGAAAATGCCAATAAAGATTCCACTGTTTTTAATACCCAACGTGACCTTACCGCAGGTTCTGTGGCCAAAGCTTATGCGCTGCGTTCGCTACTTCCACGTGCTGTGGCGAATGCGCATATCAAAGGGGAAATTCATTTCCACGACTTAGACTACAATCCGTTTCAGCCGATGACTAACTGTTGTTTGATTGATATTGCTGGAATGCTTCGGGATGGATTTCAAATTGGAAATGCTCGTGTTGAATCACCCAAATCGATTAACACTGCAACTGCGCAGATAGCGCAAATTATTGCGAATGTTGCCTCTTCGCAATACGGCGGATGTTCAGTAGACCGCACCGATGAAGTGCTTGCCCCCTATGCACAACTTAATTATGAAAAACATTTCCGTGATGCACGTGAATGGGTTGAGCCTAGTCGGCAAGAGGACTATGCCTGGACGAAAACTCGCAAAGATATTTATGATGCAATGCAATCTTTAGAATATGAGATAAACACACTCTATTCTTCCAATGGGCAAACTCCCTTTGTGACGCTGGGGTTTGGTCTGGGCACCTCAATCTTTGAGCGCGAAATTCAAAAAGCAATTTTAGAAGTGCGGATTCAAGGAATTGGAAAAGATCGGCATACCGCGATTTTTCCAAAGTTAGTATTTGGTTTACGACGCGGAGTGAACCTTGAGAGCACCGATCCGAATTACGATATTAAACAATTAGCTCTTGAATGTTCCGCAAAACGAATGTATCCAGATGTGCTTTCGTATGACAAAATTACTGAACTTGAAGGCGACTATAAGGCGCCGATGGGGTGCCGTTCCTTTCTACCGCAGTGGATTGACCCAACTACAGGGGAAAGTGTGAATGCGGGGCGAAACAACCTCGGCGTCGTCACTTTGAACATTCCAAGAATCGCAATTGAAGCGCACGGAGAAAAGGAACGCTTCTGGAAAATTTTTGCGCAACGCATGGAAGTTGTGAAAGAAGCACTAGTTTATCGAATCAATCGTTGTGAGCAGGCCACTCCGGGGAACGCTCCGATTCTTTATAACTATGGAGCTTTTGGAAAGCGGGCAGCTGAAGGTGAAACCTCAGTTTCGGAATTTTTCCAAGACTACCGAGCAACAGTCTCCGTCGGATATATCGGTTTATATGAAGCCGCAACCTGCTTTTACGGACCACAATGGGAAGAGAATCCGGAAGCGAAATCTTTCACGATTGAGATTCTGCAGCGGATGAATGAATATGCGGCAGCTTGGAAACAAGAATATCCATACTGGTTCTCAATTTATTCCACACCCTCAGAATCATTAACGGATCGCTTCTGCCGTTTAGACCAAGCAAAGTTTGGGCTAATTCCGGACGTGACAGATAAGGACTATTACACAAATTCATTCCACTACGACGTCCGAAAGAAAATTACCCCATTTGAAAAGATTGCTTTTGAGGCTGAATATGCGCAATACACAAAGGGTGGGTTCATCCATTACTGTGAGTATCCAAAGCTGACGCATAATCTTTCAGCTCTCGAAGCTGTTTGGGACTACGCCTACGATCGAGTTGCTTATCTGGGCACGAACACGCCGATTGATCATTGTTTTGAATGTGGTTTCGACGGCGAGTTCCAGCCAACCGCAGCGGGTTTCCGTTGTCCTGATTGTGGAAATGAAGACCCGGCTACTTGTGATGTTGTCAAACGAACCTGTGGTTATCTTGGTAATCCACAGAAGCGCCCGATGGTTCATGGGCGTCATGTGGAAATTTCGAATCGGGTAAAACATCTCGATGCATTGAATTTGCCTGATGCATCTGATCTAGAGCCTGGTGCATCTGATACAGAGGTTTAGTCGGTGAATAATGCCAGTACTAGATGAGTTCGGGGTGCTTCAGCCAGCTTGCGGCGAGTGGGACGGCTATTCTTTATCACAGGGTTATGTGGCTGATTACAAGCCTTTTAATTTTGTTGATGGTGAAGGTGTGCGGTGCTCACTTTACGTGAGTGGATGTCCATTCAAATGCCCAGGATGTTTTAATCGGGCTGCGCAGAATTTTCGTTATGGGAAACCTTATACACCAGAACTCGAAGAGAGAATTATCCAAGATTTATCGCAAGAATATGTGGCGGGTTTGAGCCTCCTTGGCGGTGAGCCGTTTTTAAACCTGCCAATTTTAATGCCGCTGGTAAAAAGGGTGCGAGCTGAGTTCGGTACGGAAAAAAATATTTGGATATGGTCTGGGTTTACTTATGAACAGTTGCAGTCAGAGCCCGAAAAACTTGCGTTACTGGAACTATGTGATGTTTTAGTTGATGGGCCTTTCAGAAAATCTGAATTTGATTCTGCTCTCGCATTTCGTGGTTCGCGAAACCAGCGGATACTTCGAATTTCTTCCGGGGAAGTTATGCCATACTAGGCAATATGCTTGGAACAATAATATTTGCCTTATTTGCCATAGTTCTTGGACTTAGTGCTGTTGCCACGGTTTTTCCAAGTATTTTGCAGTGGATTCCAGGTGGATTTTCATTGCTTGATACTCCCTTGGTGCAAATAATTGCGTTCCGAGTACCTTTAGCGATTTCTTTGTTGTTATTAACATTAGTGACATTTGTTTTTGTTGCTTTCGGGAAGAATTTTCTCCGCCGACTAGTGGCTTTACTTCTGGGATTTTTGTTGGCAGGAACAACCTTGATACACGGAATTACAGTTGCACAACGTGGCTTTGCAAGTGCTGAAGATTTTACCCATCCGGAACATTTGAACAGCGAATACCTCAATATTCTGAGTTATAACACTCTAGGCGGAGCTACCTCATACACTGATTTGTTGCCGGTTATTCAAGAAAATGATGTTGATGTGGTTGCTTTGCTGGAAACGCAACTAGCAGACGGTTTGCTGTTACAAAAACGTCTTCGTAACGCTGGGGAAAAATTTCAGATTTTTAGCAACGGTAGTTCAGAATATGATCCGGCTTTCAAATCAACTTTGTTGCTAGTGCGGGAATCTTTCGGGGAATATCGTGTGGCTTCAGAAACTAATTCTGCTCTTGCCTCACAGCTAGCTATTGAGCCTGTAGACGGCGAAGGTCCGCGTTTTATTGCCGTGCATCCGATTGCTCCGTTGCCAGAATTGATTGGTGCTTGGAGATCTGAGGTTGCTCAGACTTATCAGCAGTGCGCGAGTTCCGAGAACTTTGTAATGATGGGTGATTTTAATTCAACCTATGATCACCAATCGGCGCTTGGAGCGAATTGCGTAGACGGTGCAGCGCAAGCAAATTCAGGAGCTTTAGGAACTTGGCCAACTTGGCTTCCGCAGTATTTAGCGGCACCAATTGACCGCGTTTTACATAGCGGATTATTCTATCGAGGAGTTCGGGCGCGGACGGTGAATGTGGGGGAGTCTGATCATCGGGGAATTCTGGTTCAGTTAAGAACTATTGAAACAAGTACTGTTTAAATCGCTTGTAAATTTTCCGGTTTCTGCTTTCCGCGCAACTTTTAAAGCTCATTGACGCCCTAGTTCAGATAGTATTCTTTCTTAGAAGATAGGAGAAATAATGGGACTCATTAAAAATCTTGTAGTTCTCGGTGCTGGTTATGTGCTTGGTACTCGTGCCGGACGTGAACGTTACGAACAAATTAAAGAACAAGCTACAAAGCTTTGGGAATCATCAACTGTACAGGCAGGTCGTGAAAAAGCCCGAGAAACTGCTTCAGAAACTTTTAACCGTGCATCAGAAGCAGCTTCGGCACGTGCCCGAGAAACTTTTGCTGCCGCATCTGAGAAAGTAAAGAATGTTGCGCAAGATCTTCGCGATCGCGGTTCAGCTAATGCTGAAGCGAACCTAGACAATGAAGAGCAAGAAATTATTGTTGAAGCACTTTCTGACGAGGCTTAATCTAATTTCTGAAGCTTTTGTAATTTTTCCAGCAGGGAATTCCCGTCCTTTCCACGGATAACGGGGGTTCCCTGCTTTTCAATATCAGATTCTTTACGAATCGTTGAAGTCGGTTCTGGAGAACCATGTGAAAGAATTTGCTCCACTGGATTTAGCTCCCGAAGCATAATTAGCTTTACGCGAGAAGGATGTTCTCGCGCGAGCTCATCGTAGATTAATGGATCATGCTGACCATCATCACCAATTAGAGTCCACTTAATATTCGGGAAAATAATAAGCAGATTTCGCAGTTGAGTTTTTTTATGTTCTTGTCCGCTGCGGAAAAGGCCCGTTGGAGTTGGTCCCCAATCAGTCATTAACAGCGGACCAATGGGAAAACGGTATTCGCGGATAAACCCTAAGAGCGTGGAGTAAGTATTCCAAGCACCGGTAGAGAGATAAAAAATTGGGGTTTCTTCTTTTCCGGCAATAAGTTTATGGTAAAGATCTGCCATTCCCGGAACAGTTTGTCGAGTATTGGTTCGTTTTACAAAAGAATTCCAGGCAGCTAGTGCGGCACGAGGAAGCCAAGTAACAAGAATTGTATCGTCAATATCAGAAACGATACCTTCTTCTGCGGTTGGGGAAACGATCATGATTGGAGCTTGCACTGCTTCGCCGTAAATCGGAGTAATTGTAGCTTCATGCCAACCAGGTTCAAGGCCATGGCCTTCAACTAGTAAATCGATGTAGCCATTTCTATCGGTGCGGGTCTCGATTGTTTTTGCACCAACAGTTACTGTCACGGGAAGATATCCGACTTGAGTAGTGAAAAATTGCCGCCAACCACGTTCTGCTTCTGCACCTGTTTCAATTGCAAGTTCAGCAAAGTCTCGGACTGCACTGTTTTTAATTCGTTTATGCAAGCCAAGAGCGTTAATTCGCAAGCGGGTGCGTAAATGTTCTTGTGGAGCCATTAAAGCTCGCGCCATAATTTTTAGTGCGTGAGGAGAACCGTATCCGGCATAGGGAATAATTTGTGGAACCCAACCTTGTTTCCGCCGGCGCACAGTACCGCGGCGATTGAGAGTGTCCTCAATCTGGCGAGCGATATTTGCTAGACCCATTGTTAGTCCCCTTCGGTGAAAACAGTTGACTCGTATCGATAGAGACTACCACGATACACGTGCCGACCCCACTCGATAATTTCTCCCTGTGTATTGAAAGCAGTTCGGTCAATCACCAAAACAGGTTCACCAGCAGGCATTTTCAAGAGCTTAGCATCAGTCGGGGTTGGAATTTGCGCACTTACAGACTGTTTTGTAGAGCTAATTTTGATGCCGTCGCGCGAGAATAATTCATATAATCCGTGAGTGCTTAATTCTGCTTCTGCTGGAGCGAAAGAAGCAGGAATTAAATTATGCAAGATTGCAATAGGAACACCATTCTTGAGCCTGATTCGTTTTAATTCAACGACTTCAGTTCCCGGAGCACACTGTAAATGTTCAACCGCACGTTGATCGGCATTAAATCTTTCATGTTTCAGTATCTGTGATTCTGAAACACTGTGCTCTTTTTGGATTTCTCGATGTAGTGAGCTTGGCGGAAGGATTTTATGAGTTGCTTGTGGGGCAACAAGAGTTCCAAAGCCACGACGTCGGAACAAAAGTCCGCTATCCACTAAGGTTTGAAATGCTTGGCGGGTAGTTGGGCGAGAAACTTGTAGTCTGGCCGCGAGTGAAAGCTCGTTCTCAACACGTGTTCCCGGCAGAACTCTTCCAGAAAGAATTTCTTTACGCATCGGCAGAGAAATTTGCTCATGCAAAGGAACCGAGCTATGCCGGTTTAAAGAAATTTTTGGACGCCATGTTCCTGGCATAAGACCCTTATCCTGCGAGCGCT
>JAXFDG010000176.1:0-11219 GCA_034173665.1 Arcanobacterium sp. | reverse complement strand
TTTACTCAAATTATGGTTTTGAACTACTGGCAAAATTTCTTGAGCAACGTTTTCACCTTTCAGCCAATGAAATAATCCAAAATTTAGTGTTAACACCCTTGTCTATGGATACCTGCGAAATCTCTGGTTCGATTGCCTATTCCGGGAGAAGTTCTCTGGATTCTTTAATGCGTTTTGCGGCAGAACTCCTCTCGCCACAACTTTTAGAAAAAGAATTTCTGACTCAGGCGATGACCCCGCAATTTCCAGGATTACCGGGAATTTTGCCGGGGTTTGGACGCCAAGAAGATAATCTTTGGGCTCTTGGTTTTGAACTCCGAGGAATAAAATCGCCGCACTGGCTCGCTGAATCTTTCTCGCCAAAAACATTTGGGCACTTTGGGCAGTCTGGAAGTTTTCTTTGGGTGGATCCAGATATTAACCGAGCTGGCGTATTCTTAGGAGAACTGCCTTTTTCAGAAGCGCATAAGCAAATATGGCCAAGCCTGACAGCTCAAATGCGTGCCTTGGGAAGATAAGCTTATTCGTACATTTTAACTTCTGCTCTAATGTTAATTATTGGATATTAATTACTGGTATCACTATTAGCATTAATTACTGCAATAATTTAAATCAGTATACTTTTGGTATGACAACTGAAATACACACACCTAAGTCTCATGGTGGCCGTCTTGATGCTTTAGATGGAATTCGTACAATTGCAGTATTTTTAGTGATTGCTTTCCATGTTTCATTTCCCTACATGAATGCGGGATATATCGGTGTAGATATGTTTTTTGTGTTGTCGGGATTTTTAATAACGGGCGCTATCCTAAGAGAATTACGTCAAACAGGAACTATCAACGTTGCTAATTTTTGGTCTCGCCGAATTAAAAGGCTGATGCCAGCAGCAGTATTAACAATATTGACGGTATTTTTTTGGGCTCAGTTTTTTGCACCACTTTATCGAAGAGCTGACCTTGGCGCAGATGCTTGGTGGTCATTGTTTTACGTTGCGAACTGGCGGTTTATTAGTTCTGCAAGTTATTTCGAGTCTGATGGAACCGTATCTCCATTACTGCATATGTGGTCACTCGCTGTTGAGGAACAGTTCTATATTTTTTGGCCATTGATTATTTTATTAGTGACACTATTTGCTAATAATTTTCGGATCCAAAGGAGATTAGAATTCGCTGAAAGAGCCTATTTTCGAGTACTGATAATTTTGACGATTATCGTTACTATTCTTATTACGGTTTCAGGGTTGCTCTTTACTGTATTTTATTTTCAACTAGGCCAAGATCGTGCCTATATGGGTACTGACACAAAAGCTTTTGAACCACTATTCGGCGCTTTCCTAGCGATTATTAGTCAAATTCCATTAGTGCAAAATTTCTTTGTAAAGAATGCAAAGGTTTTAATTTGGGCCGGTGGAATAGCGATGATTGCAATTTTTGTAGTTTCTGATGGGCCAGCAAAATTTTATTATTTAGGCGGTGGTGTTTTATTTACTATTGCCATGGGTGCATTCTTAGTGGGAATAGCAAATAATTTGCATGGCTTTGAAGCCCAGATTCTCGCTTGGCAGCCAATTAGTTATCTTGGCCGAATTTCTTATGGGTTGTATTTATGGCATTGGCCCATTGCTGTTTGGATTCTTGATCCTAATAATGGTTTTGAGCCGTTAAAGGCTTTGATAGTAGTTGCTTTAACGATTGCTGTATCGATAGTTTCTTATCATTTAATTGAAATGCCGATTCGTTCTGGACGGATTGGGAAACTGTTAAAACCAAAAATAACATTTATTACTGGTGCACTAGTTTTGGCATTTAGCGGATTACTTGTTTCTCTACTTGGTGGCACAATTATTAGCCCGTATACGCAATTCTTGGCTAATAAAGGTACAGCTCCTAATAAGAACGTAATTATGGTGGTTGGTGATTCCGTGCCAGCTCGAATTACGCCTTATTTAAGTGAAGAAGCACAAAAACAAGGTATTGAAGTGGTAAGTGCTGCACGCGGTGGATGTACTCCACTCGGTGTTGCAATGCATTTTGGTCCCGAAGATGATGGATCAGGAGCATTGTGTTCTGAAGTTAAAGAGTTACAAGAAAATACTGTAACTCAGTTCAATCCGGGAATCGTATTCTGGTGGTCACGCTATGAGATTATGAATCTGTTATTGCCTGATGGTTCAATTGTTACCCCGGATAATCCAAAATTCTGGGAGATGCAAGAAGCTTCTTTGCAGTCAGCTATTGAACGGCTAACTAATAATGGAGCTACGCTTGTTATGGTTCTTACTGAGCGGCCTGGCTTAGGTACGCTTTCCCGTGTTGACGGTAGTTTAGAATCGCAGGTTATTCAAAGATTAATGAATGACGACGAATCTCGAATAAAATTTAATAATCTTTTACGTAAATATGCTGCTGAAAATTCTCAAGTTAAGTTAATTGATGGAGATTCACTTTTCTGTACACCTGACCCAGGCCCAGGTCCTGGAAACTTATGTGATGATATGCGTAATGGTAGCTATATTCGCTATGACGGTAATCATGTTAATCTACCAGTTCATGGAGAGTATATTAGCGCTGAACTTCTACGGCGTATTCAAGCTGTGACGGAAAAATAAGATTTATTTAGCGGCTTGGCAAGGAGTTCAGCACTTTGGCAAGAGTCTGAAGGTGGAGTTTAACATCTTGCAAGGAGTGCAAAGTAAGGATTGTCAGGACTCGCTAGTTTGTGCCAAAAACTTCTTGAATTAGTTGTTGAATTCAATAATCACTGGAACATGATCTGAAGCGCCCTTACCTTTGCGCTCATCACGATCAATTTCTCCAGCTATCGCTAGTTTGGCAAGTGCCGGAGAAGCGTAAAGATAATCAATCCGCATTCCTTGATTTTTCGGGAATCGAAGTTGTTGATAATCCCAATAAGTGTAGTTATCCGCAAATTGACGGCTCAATTCAATGAGCCCAGATTCGGCAAAAGCATGGAAAGCATCGCGTTCTGGTTGGGTTAAATACAAACCTTCGTCCATCGCGTTTGGGTCCCAGACGTCGTCGTCGGTAGGAATAACATTCCAATCTGCAAGGAAAGCAAACTTTGCAGCCGCATCGGAAGCAAGTTTTTCTTGTGCAAACTGGTTTAGGCGGTTCAAGAACTCGAGTTTGTAATGGTAGTGAGGGTCATTGACGGCGCGCCCATTAGGTACGTAAAGACTCCAAATCTCAACGCCACCGCAGTCTGCGCCAATTGCTCGTGGCTCAGGAATTCCATTATCGATAAACAATGCTCCCGGCTCCGGTTCGCCTTTTTGAAATCCCGGTTGACCCGGAAATTCAGTTTTGATTTCGGTTAGACCAACTCGGGAAATAAGTGCCACACCGTTCCACTGATTAATTCCATGTGCAGCAATTTCATATCCTGCGGCAAGAATTTCTGCACTCGGAAACTGCTCTGGTTTACATTTAATTTCTTGTAACGCGAGCACATCGAGATTATGACGTTCTAAAACCTCAAGGATGCGGTCAGCGCGAGCGCGAGCAGAGTTAATATTCCAAGTTGCAATTTTCATAAGCTCCAGCTTAGCAAGGCTTCTTCAGCTTTCGCCTATCTCAGGAGATTAGGGCTGTGGTAACGCTAATACTTTTGCGTAATGAGCAACTTTTTCCTCGATGAAATTCTGTAGCTGTGGAAAATGTTCATTCCATTCCAACTCTAATTTTTCATCTTGTGAATAAGTTTCATCGCTTGGCACTTGGTTGCGCAGAATAACTGATTTATGTGAGGCAAGCCAGTGAGTGTTTGCGGCATCAGCGACTTCTGCAGCTTGCAAGAATCCAAAAAATTTCAATGCTTTTATTGCGCGATCAATAGTTTGCTCTTCTTCCGCAAGCCAAAAACTTTGCACACATATAATAATGCCGCCCCAAGTTGAATGCTCAAAAAAATCAAGCAGCGGTAACAAGGTTTCTAGTTCTGAATCAGCAGTAATTTCAGGGTGTTGTAACCCAGCAGTTATTTCGCGATAAATATTGACAAGTTGAGGATAGGGCTCAAGATAGTACCTTGGCGTTGGATTTGAAAGTCGTGAGAGCTCATTATTTTTTAAGAATTTTTTTACCCGCCTAAACCAAGCAAGATCAGAATTTTTCCGTTCAGGCATCTCCAATGCGTATTCGCACCAAGCTAGGACCTCTTCTTGTTTCAAGGTGCCAACATGTATCAACGTGGGGATAACTAGCCCGGCAATAGAATCTGAATGGAGTATCCCGCCGTCGATCTGCTCTAAATTAATCATTTTTGGCGGCGGGGCTTGATGGAAGGCAGCGGAAAAGAGATTGTAAGCAAACTCTTCGTGCATGAGACAAAACTCAAGAAGCTGCGGCGCCGTCAAAGTATGCAGAGTGGTCATTGTAAATTCTGCGTCAAAAGCAATTTTAACGTCAGTGTAATCCCACCATTTATAGGCATAAGAGAGATAGGCTTGTAAATCATAATTTTTTAGTTGCTTCGCAAAAAGATGAGTCCACGCTCGCATGATTTGCCCGAGTTGATGCGGAAACAGAGTATATATATCTGTTTCTATGAACTTTTCATCGGTTGGAATTTTCTTCTTCAGCTCCGAAATTGTTGGGAACAAAATAATATTTGCACTGCGACTATGGCCGCTAGATAAAGGTCCATCCCAATCTGAGTTAAAGTCTCCGGCGGCACTAGTTAGCA
The DNA here is from genome assembly GCA_034173665.1 of Arcanobacterium sp. Classification (GTDB taxonomy): domain Bacteria; phylum Actinomycetota; class Actinomycetes; order Actinomycetales; family Actinomycetaceae; genus Arcanobacterium_A. Next base: position 6,512 of record JAXFDG010000176.1, on the reverse strand, counting down.
TTTTCTTTGCTACTGCTGTGAGTGGTTTTAATGCAGAGACTCTTTCTTGTGGAGAGAGATTTTCTAAGGCGAAGATTATTCCCTCAGCATTACCCCAGCGCAGCAAGTTCATGAAACTAAGTGATTCGGTCATTCTTCGCCTTCTCGCATTAATTTTCTTTGTAGAATACCATAAGTGATTTAACTTTTGTCTGGAGGGTTTAAAGAGACAGGTCCATTTATTTTGGGAGTTAATGTGGTGAAATCTGGTAGTAACTCTTCAAAATAGCCTGCACTGCGATACTCTAGTTTGCATGGGTAAAGCATTAATTACAGGTGCAAGTTCTGGGCTCGGGAAAGAGTTTGCTTGGACTCTTGCTGCCGAGGGAAATGATTTAATTTTAGTTGCGCGTAATGAGGCGCGTTTAGCCGAATTAGCAGAGGACATTAAGCAAAAAGCCGGAGTGCAAGTTGAATACCTCAGTGCAGATTTAGCGATGGCAGACGGCGTGGCGCGAGTTGTTAAACGCCTTGAATCTGATTCTGATCCAGTTACCCTCCTGATTAATAATGCTGGAATGGGCTTGGGGCAAGAATTTATTGGTGGAGACCTTGCAAAAGAACTTAATGCGGTGAACGTAATGGTTCGCGCAGTTTTAGTGCTTACTCATGCTGCGGTAAACACCATGGTGAAGCGGGGACGTGGAACAGTTATTAACATCGCTTCGATTACTTCAATGACGGTACAGGGTACTTATTCGGCACATAAAGCCTGGGTAAAAGTATTTACGGAAGGCCTTGCCGCAGACCTTGCGGGAACTGGAGTTAATGTGACTGCAGTAATGCCCGGGCTAATGCATACCGAATTTCATCAGCGCGCAAAAGTTGATTCTGGGCAGTGGAAAGAGTGGATGTTTACAAATTCCGCCGAAGTTGCTGAACAGGCGCTCGCAGCAGCTCGACGCGGGCAAGTTATTGTGGTCCCTTCGTTAAAGTACAAAGTAACTTATGGGTTATTGAAACTGAGTCCGCGAGCATTAGTGCGAAAGTTTGCAAGTTCAAAGATGTCAGGGCGGTTATAGTGGTTAATACTGAAGATTCTGGTGTTGAGACTCGAAATTTTACCGAAAAACAGAATAAACACTTCACGGAGTCGCCTTTTAAGTCTCGGAAAGAAATTCTTGATCAAAATGATCCGAATTATCAGGTGCAAGGAGATGGGGTTGGCCCGTGGGAGGGCGAATTACCAGAAGGTGAGCACTACGATTCCGAACTTCTAGCAACCGGAGATCGCCGCAACGTCGTCGATAAGTATCGTTACTGGACAATCGAAGCAATTAAAGCTGACTTAGCGAAAACGCGAACTACCTTACATATCGCGATTGAAAATCTAGAACATGATTTGAACATTGGGTCAATTGTGCGCACTGGTAATGCTTTCAACGTTGGGGGAGCGCATATTGTTGGACGCAAGAAATGGAATCGTCGTGGTGCCCTAGTAACAGACCGATATATGGATGTTTATCATCATGCGACTCCTGATGAATTATTTGAGTGGGCTCGCGAAAATGATTACACCGTGGTTGCGGTAGATAATATGCCAGGATCGACGCAGCTTGAAGAAACAATTCTGCCACAACGTTGCATTCTTGTTTTTGGTCAGGAATCTAATGGGATAACTCCAGAGTTACTTGCTCAATGCGAGAAAGCAGTTTATATTCCGCAGTTCGGGTCGACGCGTTCAATGAATGTGGCAGCGGCGGCGGCGATTGCAATTCACTGGTGGGCGGTTAAACATCAGATATAAGATTTGCACAGCAAATTAAGGTTAGATATTAAAGGGAAATAAGGTTAGGCGTGAAGGTAAGTCTGGTTCTTAAGCTTGGGAAGGACTTTTATAAAAGCTTTTAGCTTAATTTATTTAGCGTATTTAATTGAAGTAAAGCTTGCATATATGCAGCGAAAGAAAATCCAATGAAGAAGAGATAGATTCCAATTGGGTTTAATGCATTCGGAATGTAGAAAGCTAAGGCAATCGGGGCAGTTACAAAGGCAATTCCAGCAATGGTGACTGGAAGTTTTCCAATGCTTAGACGGAGTGCATTAATTATGTGGGCTTCAGTTTTATTTTCGAAGCGAGCTAAGAGCGAGAAGTACCAGCTGAAAAATCCGATAATTATTAGGATGCCGAATATTATTAGTGCTGTAAGAACACTTTGGGTGATGCGGGAAGTGAGCCCCTGCAATAGTCGTTCTTCAAAATAAAAACCAATAAAGAAAAATAGCGCGGGAATCCAGACAAAAGTTGCTTGTTTAAAATTTTCTCGGAAAGTTTTAAACCATGTGCGAATAACGTAGCTGTCTTCTTCGCGGACTATTTCTTGGCAAACTCGCTGTGTTGCAGTGAAAGCTGCCCCGGCAGTAACAAGTGGGATGCAGAAAACTAAAGTTAAGAGATTGATTAAGACTAGGTCACCTGCAGTAGACCAGCCATGATAAAACTTACCGTCTACCGAGAGCCATCTTGCCATGGCATGATTCTAACAAAGAAGATGCCGGGCGGATAAGTGCCGAGTTTTGGTGGGTGATTTGGGTTTAGACGGCGTTCTCTGACAAATGAAAGGGTGGCTGGAGTTTAATTCTCCAGCCACCCAAGTCACGATTCAGAATTTGAATCTGAGTTTTAACTCGTTTACATTGCGATATTTGAGTTTAACCCTTCACAGCACCTGCAGCGACGCCTTCAATAATGTACTTCTGGGAGAAGAGGTAGAAGACAATAATTGGGACGATTGCTAATACAAGCATTGCCATGAGTGCGCCCATATCGCGATTTCCATTCGAACCAACAAGCATTTGGATTACTACTGGAATGGTTTTGTATTCAGTAGATACGCCGATTACAAGATAAGGCAAGAGGTAATCATTCCAAACCCACATTGCTTGCAAAATTGCAACTGTGATTGCAGTTGGTTTAAGTAGTGGCATTACAACGCGGAAATAATTCTGAATTGGGGAGCAGCCATCAATAAGTGCAGCTTCTTCAATTTCAAGCGGGATTGATTTTACAAATCCAGAGTAGAGGAATACTGCAAGTCCAGCACCGAAGCCAAGATACAGCACAATCATTCCCCATGGGGAATTGAGATGGAGCATATCTGCGATCTTTACGGTTGGGAACATGACCATCTGGAATGGAACAATCATTGAGAATGCGAACATATAGTAGATGGCTGAAGTCCACCAAGTTTTCACGCGGGTAATGTAATACGCCGTCATTGCGGTGAAGAAGACGATGGCAATAACCGAGAAAATAGTGATGAAGAAGGACCAACCAATTGCTGAAGCAAAACCTGATAATTCAAGACCAGTTTGGTAGTTAACAACTCCAACAAAGGAATCGCCAGTCGGAATCGAGAAAGGGCTTCCAGAGATGAAGAACTTCCCTTTAAATGAGTTGACGATAATGAACAAAATTGGCACTAGGAAGAGCACAGATAATACGCAAAGGAATGCGATGAGTGCGCCCCGGCCGAATTTCACCGAAGTTGGGGCTGTGTTCGAAGCAGCAGCTTGAGTTGCGGATTTAGGGCTCACTGATCAACCTCCCGGGAACGGGTGTAGCGTAATTGAATGAAAGCAATTACACCAACTAGCAAGAAGAAGATAACCGCCTTTGCTTGACCCACACCTTCTTGGCCAAACTTGTTATACATAGTCTGGACGATATTAAGTGCAGCCATTTCGGTTTGACCGAGTGGATTGCCTGCGGTGAGTGCAAGATTTTGATCAAAAAGCTTAAAAGTAGAAGCTAGGGTTAAGAAGAGGCAAATGGTGATTGAAGGAGCAATCATGGGCAGAGTGACGTTTCGGAGTACTTGCCAGCGGTTTGCGCCGTCAATTGTGGCAGCTTCATTTAGTTCTGGTGGAACATTTTGTAAACCGGCGATGTAGATGATCATCATGTAGCCCATCATCTGCCAGTTAATCAACATAACCAAACCAAAGAAACCGAGTTTCCAATCCACAAGGAGAGTTAATCCCCATTTAGCAAGGATTGAATTCAGCATAACTTGCCAAGTGTAGCCAAGCACGATACCGCCAATAAGATTAGGCATAAAGAATATTGTGCGGAAAAAATTTGTGCCCCGGAGTTTCCGTGTGAGTAGATACGCTAGGCCGAATGCTCCAAGGTTTACGGTGATAATCGAAACGATAGAAACTAGACCGGTGAAAATTAGCGCGGTTCCGAATCCTTGACCAGTTCCGAAAGCTTCACGGTAATTATCCAACCCAACCCAGGTTGCGTTGGAGATGGTTGTGAAGTCGGTAAAAGAAAGGTAGAGACCGATGAAAAACGGTGCTAAGAACGCGATTGTGAAAGCAATCAACGTGGGGCCGGTAAATACCGGGAAGTACTTTTTGAGTGTTTGATTCATGTCTTCTCCCTGCAGGTTGGGGGCGCAGTGCTGAGCACTACACCCCCAACCTTTGGCATTAGTTCTAAGAGTGTCGGAACTCTCTTAGCTTAATGCTAATGGCTTAGTTGCCTTTTTCTGCTGCCCACTGGTCAACAACGTATTTCTTCACATTTTCCCAATCGCGGTTACCTGCAACATACTGTGCAAGTTCCTGACCAAAGCCATCCTTGAAGTCCTGCGATGGGAAGATTACGAAGTTCCAGTCGACGTTGTAGAGATCAGCATTGTTTGCAAATTCTGCAACTTCCTTACCGAGTGGATCACTTGGTATGTCATTTTCACCGAAGGTGCTGAATGGGGTGATGAAGCCGAGGTCTTCCTTCACGAACTTCTTGCCAGCATCGGAGCTGAAGAGCCAAACCATAAAGTCGAGAGAAGCCTTCTGGTCAGCTTCGGATGCCTTTGCATTGAGGGACATGAAGTTTTCGGTACCTACTGAAATACCCTGCTTCTCTTCACCTTCAACACCGGTGTACATCGGTAGGAAGTGAACATCTTCAGCCTTTACAGTGTTACCTGGAACTTCGTTAATTTGACCCCAAGCCCAGTTTCCGTTCTGTACGAATACTGCTTCACCCATTGCGAATTCTGCCATGGAATCAGAAACAGTCTTTGCTGAAGTTTGTGCTGCTGGAACTGTTGAGTTATTTACGTAAAGATCAAGGAGAGCCTTGTATTCCTGATCGTACTTGAACTCTAGATTTGCAGTATCTTTTTCGCCCTTATCGCGGAGTTCGAAGAATACTGGAAGGTTTGCCAAGTGGGTCTGCCAACGCCAATCCTCACCTGGTGCAAAAGAGGTCGAAGCAAATGCACCCTTGATGCCGAGCTCATCCTTCTTTGCCTGGATATCTTCAGCAACTGCCTTCAGTGTTGCAAAGTTCTTGATTTCGTCTGCAGACTTAATCTTTGCACCGGAAGTTGCAATATACTTCTGAAGTAATGCGTCATTGTAGATGATGCCGTAACCTTCAACAACGAATGGTACGCCGTATACGCCTTCACCTTCGGTTACTGCAAGATCTGGGTTGCCGAGAAGTCCGGCAAATTCAGTTCCTTTAAGGTCTGCAACATAGTCTTTCCAATTCTGGTATCCGATTGGGCCATTGATATTGAAAAGAGTTGGTGCTTCAGCCTTATCAATTTCAGTCTTTAAAGTTTGTTCATAAGTACCAGATGCTGCGGTCACAATCTTTACAGCTGTGCCAGTTTCATCGGTGTATGCCTTTGCAATTTTCTTCCAAGCTTCATCTTGTTCAGGCTTAAAGTTTAGGTAATATACTTTGCCTTTGCTGTCGTCGGCAGACGAACTTGAATCGCTACTGCATGCTGAAAGACCGCCAACTGCGATTACTGCAGCAGCTGCGAGTCCTGCAAAACGCTTGAACTTTTGCATTGTTCCTCCTAGTAACGCACCATTACGAAAATCGCACCACTAATCGTGAAACGCGGAGTATATTGTGGAGTTTATTCGTAATTAGGTACAGACCCTTCCTTGGGTTTATTGGTTTCGAGCGCCTTATTCTGCTGTGAATTGGCTGCTCGCTTGTAAGTCATTTAATCACTTTCGTAGACCACCTTCCATGCAGTATGAAAAATTTTGCAAGATTGCAAGAAAATTGGTTTTCCCTTGAGTGAAAATGTTGATAAATCAAGGATTTACTTTTGCAAAAAATAAAATCCTGCAAGATTTTTGGATATTTTAATCCTCTCTGACGGTAAGAAGAGGGGACCTTAGCCCGGGAAAGAGAAGGGAACGAGGAGTATTTTTTGCTAGTTTTAGGAGAAATTAATTCGCAGACGCCGTCGGAAATTTGCAATAAAACAAGGTGGAAATAAATTAAGAATAAATTTAAGGTCCATTTGCCTAGAGTTCCGGAAATTTTAGTGAGAGAATTAAGGCGTTCATTTCTAACGAAGGAGAAATACGGTGGCTATTGCAACCCCAGAAGTTTATGCAGAGATGCTTGACCGCGCGAAGGCCGGTAAGTTTGCATACCCAGCAATTAATGTAACTTCCTCGCAGACTCTTACCGCTGCACTCCAGGGCTT
>JAXFDG010000175.1:0-4119 GCA_034173665.1 Arcanobacterium sp. | reverse complement strand
GCCTTCATCATCGTGTTGCGTAACCATGTTTACAACACGTTCTTTTCGCTCTGGTTGCCCCTGTGGCAAAAGACCAAGGTGAACAACCTTTGCTGCAGTAAAGAGCATTGCAGAGCCGTTTGGACAAGCAGCCACACATGCACCACAACCGATACAAGCAGCAGCCTCGAAAGACTTATCTGCATTTTCCTTGCGTACCGGAGTTGCGTGAGCATCTGGAGCGGCACCTGTATTCACAGAAATGTAGCCGCCAGCTTGCACGATACGATCCAAAGCCGAACGATCAACAACGAGATCGCGAAGTACCGGGAACGCTGTTGAACGCCAAGGCTCAATCGTGATGGTATCGCCGTCTTTAAAGGTCCGCATATGAAGCTGACAAGTAGTGGTCACCTTTGGGCCATGAGGGTCACCGTTAATAACAATGCCACACTGACCACAAATACCTTCACGGCAGTCAGAATCGAATGCGACCGGCTCTTTACCTTCTGCGAAGAGCTCTTCATTTAGCTGATCGAGCATCTCAAGGAAGGATGCATCCTCAGCGATATTCTGGATGGTGTGCGTCTCGAAGTGACCCTTGTCTTGTGGGCCAGCTTGACGCCAATATTCGAGGTTAACTTTCACTTGTAGCTCCGCTGCTTCATCTCTACGAATTCATAATTGAGGTCTTCCTTGTGGAGAACTGGTGCTTCACCTTCACCGGTCCACTCCCATGCGGCGACGTAAGCGAACTTATCGTCGTGGCGAAGAGCTTCGCCTTCTTCCGTCTGGGACTCGGCACGGAAGTGACCACCACAGGATTCCTCACGATGGAGGGCGTCAATACACATGAGCTCACCCAACTCGAGGAAGTCGGCCACACGACCAGCCTTTTCAAGCGACTGATTAAGCTCGTTAGCACGGCCCGGAACGCGAACGTTCTTCCAGAAGTCTGCACGAAGTTCGCGAATCAGCTTCACAGCCTTCTTCAAACCTTCTTCGGTACGCTCCATACCACAGTACTCCCACATAATATTGCCGAGTTCCTTGTGGTAAGAATCAACCGAACGATCACCATTATTGGTGATGAAGTGATTGAAGCGCTCTTCGTTTTCCTTCTGGATTGCAACGAGCTCAGCGTTGTCTTCAGCAACATCACCGAATGGAGCACCTGCAAGGTAATCATTAATGGTGTTTGGAAGAACGAAGTAACCATCAGCCAAACCTTGCATCAATGCCGAAGCACCGAGGCGGTTCGCACCGTGATCGGAGAAGTTCGCTTCACCTGCAACGTAAAGACCAGGAATTGTAGACTGCAAGTCGTAATCCACCCAAAGGCCACCCATCGTGTAGTGAACTGCTGGGTAGATACGCATTGGAACCTCATATGGGTTCTCATCCGTAATCTGCTGGTACATATCGAAGAGGTTGCCGTACTTAGCAGAAACTTGTTCCTTGCCAAGACGAGCAATTGGCTCAGCAAAATCAAGGTAAACGCCGCGGGCGATACCACCAATTTCTGGACCAACACCACGACCCTCATCACACATATTCTTTGCTTGACGAGAAGCGATATCGCGTGGAACGAGATTACCGAATGCTGGGTAAATCCGCTCCAAGTAGTAATCGCGATCTTCTTCAGGAATATCGCGTGGGTCCTTCTTGCAGTCCTCAGCCTTCTTTGGCACCCAAATACGACCGTCGTTACGAAGCGATTCAGACATCAGCGTAAGTTTCGACTGTGATTCACCGTGCTGCGGAATACAGGTTGGGTGAATCTGGGTGTAGCAAGGATTACCGAAGTATGCGCCGCGGCGATGTGCACGCCACACAGCCGAACCGTTACATCCCATTGCATTCGTGGAAAGGAAGAAGACGTTTCCATAACCACCAGTTGCGATAACAACTGCGTCGGCAATGTGGGTCTCGAGCTCACCGGTGACCATATCACGAGCGATAATACCGCGAGCACGGCCGTCAATTACGATAAGGTCAATCATCTCGTGACGGCTAAAGAGCTCAACTGTGCCAGCCTTTGCTTGACGCATTAATGCTTGATAAGCACCAATCAAAAGCTGCTGCCCTGTCTGACCACGAGCGTAGAAGGTACGAGACACCTGCACGCCACCGAACGAACGGTTATCGAGTAAGCCGCCATATTCACGAGCGAATGGAACACCTTGTGCCACACACTGATCAATAATCGCTGCCGAAACCTCAGCCAAACGATAAACATTTGATTCGCGTGCGCGGAAATCGCCACCCTTAATGGTGTCGTAGAACAAGCGGTAAGTTGAATCATTATCGTTCTTGTAGTTCTTTGCTGCGTTAATACCGCCCTGTGCGGCAATTGAATGCGCGCGGCGAGCAGAGTCCTGGTAGAAGAACGCTTTGACGTTATAACCCATCTCGCCAAGTGACGCCGCACCAGCACCACCAGCAAGACCAGTACCTACGACGATTACAGAACGCTTCCGGCGATTAGCTGGATTAACTAGCTTTGCCGAGAACTTCCGAGACTCCCAACGATTCTCAAGGGGACCAGTTGGAGCTTTTTCGTCAACAAGCGGTGCGCCTTCACGATAAAGGCCGTGAATTAAAGTTTCAGTCATTTGCTATCCCCTTTCTTAGGAAATGACCCCGAAGAGGATCAAAGTTGGAGGCAACATGAAACCGAAAAGCAGTGCGAATGCCACAAGATCACCAGTGATCTTAAAAATCATTTCACGCTTCCGATTTGAAAGTCCAAGAGTTGCCAATGCCGACCAAACACCATGACGAACGTGGTAAGCAACAGCAATCATAGCAAGTAGGTAGAACAACCAAACCCACCAGACGCTAAAACCAGCTACCACACGATCGTATGGCTCAAGCAATGCGTAGTCTTCAGCACCCACGCTCGCCTTTAATGCCGTGAACTGCAATATGTGGAATACGAGCCATACAGCAATAAGGATGCCACCCCAACGCATCAAAACTGAGGTATAAGTCTGACCAGCACGAACCTTCTTACCGGTGTTTACCTTATAGGCACTACCACGTGCCTTTCCGGCACGACGCCACAAGGTAATTGCCGAATACATGTGCAAGACAATGCACAAAAGTAGACCTACGCGCATAATCCATACAGCCCACTTATGCCCAAGAATTGGGTAAAGAAGATCATTTTGCAACCAATGTGCGTAGTGGTTGAATGCTTCTGGACCAAGCAACATCTTCAAATTGCCATACATATGGAACAGAAGGAATAGGACAAAAATGATACCGGTTGCTGCCATGAGCACCTTTAGTGCCACGGTAGTCTTACTTCCGCGATTTGTTTTTACTTTTGAGTTAGTCACATAACGAAATTATCAGAAACACGTGTCTCAAAACTGGCCAAAAAGACCCAGGACATCAATAAAAACACTTAATTAAGTTTCGATTTACCTGCAACTAGCAGCGAAATTGCGATATTTCGCGGTTATCATAGGAAGCGCTTAAGAGAAATCTTTTTGTGAGAATTTCCTTGCGTAAATATCTGTGTCGGCATCTGTTTACGCAGATTCAATCTCTACCTCGCCGTCAGTCATATAAGTTTCTTTTGCGGCAAAGTTTAATCGCATCACCACGGCGTCGTCATCATGATAATAACGTTTTCGCAAACCGACCTTTTCGAAGCCAAATTGCTCATACAAAGCCTGTGCCCCGAAATCAGCAGCACGAACTTCAAGAAAAACTCGCAAGGCTCCGTTTTCACACAAGTATCGTAAAAGATTTCGCAACATCTTTTGCGCAATGCCCTGCCGACGACGCGCTGGCGCAACAGCAATAGTTAAAATCTCAGCGTCTTCTCCCTTCCGAACTCCGGCAAGAGCAACAATCTCAGGTAAAGCCTGCGTCGGTAAAGTTTCCCCCGGGAGATACACATAATGACAATCTGGATTCTTTAGTTCCGATTCCCAAACTGCAAGCGGCCAAGAGTCGCGACCAAAATTTACTAAATCAAACTTCGCAGCTTTTCCAGCAGCACCAGGTGGAAGAATTAAAAATTCCAGATCAGGCATTACTTTTACCTGGATGCACATCTGGACGACGCAAATATTGTGGCTCAGTATCGAAAGGGAAATTCTCTCCGGCCTCATTTCGCGCCTGTCG
>JAXFDG010000174.1:0-8018 GCA_034173665.1 Arcanobacterium sp. | reverse complement strand
GCAGTGACTGCAGAAGGTCTTGAGTATCGTCCGTCAATTGACGGCGTGCAATCTCGTTCGATGCTTCCTTCAAAGATGGCTCGAACAATTACTTTGACCATTTTGATTATTACGCTTATCTACTTTATCTTGCCGATTTTCTGGCTGATTATTTCTTCCACGAAGACCCATAGTGAAATGATTGGCACGAGTGCTCTCGGGTCGCTATGGTTCTCAGTTCCGCTAAGCGAACTCCCAGATTCGATTGCTCGTACTTATGGAAATTTGATGGGGCCAAAGGTTTCCAATGGGATGTACTGGCAATGGGTTGGAAACTCTTTGCTTTACTCCACACTTGCTGGTGTTATCGGCACAATTGTTTCGGTTATGGCAGGTTACGCTTTAGCAAAGTTTAAATTCCCAGGCATGAATGTGTCACTTGGTGTAGTGATGGCTGGACTATTAATGCCAGCAGCACTACTTGCGATTCCAATGTACGTGGTATTCAACAATCTTGGAGTAAGCCATTCGATTTGGGCGATTATTATTCCATGTGCGGTAAGCCCGTTTGGAATGTTCCTTGGGCGCGTATATGCCACGTCGTCGGTTCCAACTGAATTAATTGAAGCTGCGCGTATCGACGGCGCGGGTGAAGCAAGAATTTTCTTCACTATGGTGTTGCGTCTACTTGCTCCAGCAATGGTAACTATCTTCCTGTTCATCTTCGTTAATACTTGGAACAACTTCCTCTTACCGCTGGTAATGTTTGGGTCGAATAATGATACTTCAAGCTTGCGCCCGGTAACTTTGGGCTTGTACACGGTAATTAAGCAGCGTGTGCCAGCTCCGGACGAAGGCGCAGTGATGATGGGGGCATTGCTTGGCGTGCTTCCGTTGATTGTGCTCTTCTTAGCATTGCAGAAGTATTGGCAGTCTGGTTTAGCGGCTGGTTCTGTAAAGGGATAACACGTTAAATTTAATGTGCTGGCTTCGCTAAATACGGCGGAGCCAGCACATTGTTTAATACGAATATTTTGCGAATATTTTGTTGCGCTGATTGCGTTTATCGTCGGAAATATAGTTGATATCGAGAGAAAATTTGGAGCCCATAATGTATTCACAACGTGGAGTGACACTCTGTGCAAACACAGTCAAATACCCGTTGACTTGGATTAAGAAACTCCTTAATCAGATGTATCAAGCAGGGCTTAATCAACTTACTTTTGAATGCAAAATAAAACTTCCACAAAGACCAGAACAAAATACTTGGCCGTACTATACGGGTGCAGAAATTTCAGAATTGTGTGAGTATGCCTCTGCGCGGGGAATAGAGGTAATTCCACTAATTAATGCCCCGGCACATATGGAAACTTGGCTGATGCGTGCGCCCGAATTTGCGATTAGTAACAAAGACGGCAAGCTCGATGTGGAGCGGTTGAACTTTATTTCTGAAGATGGCGTTAATTTTTATTGCGGATTAATTGATGCTTATCTTGAATATTTTGCCTCCTCCTATTGGCATATGGGAGCAGATGAATTCGACCATCGTGTTTATTACTCTGATTATCCGCAGATTGAAGAATATGCAAAACAGCGTTTTGGACAAATGGCTGTAGCTGAAGATGCGTTTATTGAATTTGTAAATAAAATTAACGCGCACGTGAAATCTCGTGGAAAAAAGTTACGTGTATGGAATGATGGTTTGCGTCGTAGCGATGTGATTCAACTAGATCGAGATATTACTGTTGACTATTGGTTAAATAAAGGATTGACGCCGCAAGAAGTGATTGATGCAGGCTTTGAGGTGGTTAATGTTCCGCAGTATCTGTATCTTTCTCGATCTGTTGAGTTTTACGGGTTCCGTGGAGAGCAGATTTACAACAGTCCAAATTGGCAATTACGTAATTTTGATGCTGGTCCGGCAGGGGAACAACAAGAGCTTTGGGCAGTTCTTGAAGATACAGAGACTGATTATTCTCATTTACAAATCTCACCATTGGGAGTTCCCGTTAATCATGAAGTAACTGCGGAATTCCCGGATCGCAAACCACTACTAGGATTGCGATGTGCGATTTGGCCAGATTTAGCAAGTCTACAAACAGATCGTGAAGCTCTTGACGAGGCTCGTGAAATGCTTGGATATATGGGGCATATTCTTGCCGGAGGAGACAGGGAATGGGGAACTTGGGAGCAAGCTCGAGAGACTCTGTTGGAAAGAACAACAGATATTTCCCTAGACTCTTGGCGAGCTGAAGCCACCCTAGTTGAAGGGGTTTATGAAATTCCAGCTTTGAGTGTGGCTATGAATATCGAAGGGCCATGGAAGATTGAAAAAACTCGCGATGGCTACTATACCTTGACTGAATTAGAGTCAGAAAGGCAGCTTGCATTACGCACGGGAGAACAGTGGCTTTCGATTGTTAATGAAATTGGTGCAAAAGCAGAGTTAGCTGACCCAGTAACTCCGGTACTTCCGAGAGAAAAGACTGCTGGTGAATTTAATATGCGGAAATTTGCAATTGAATTGGTGGATCAGCACTTGATACGGATTAGCCCTGCGCTGACGCACATGGTGTTGACCGCTACGGAAGCCGGGCTAGTGCAACTGCCACCTGATATTTCTGCGGTAAATGGTGGAGAAATAGCTATTTTTGCTGTGTCTCGTCTTGAGAATCAGTAATTTTCTTTGCCTTTATAATTGCTATTACTGAAACTGCTCCCCACAATATTATTGTTGGTAACGACAACCAAGTGGGGACAACCCTATTATGCGGAGCTAGTGAAAGCATCATGGCAAGTCCGCCGAGTGTTAATGAAATCAGGTTGTGATGTAGCTTCATTGCTAATATCCTCTCTATTTTTATTTCTCGGCATCTTTATTAGCCGGATATTTATTACTTTAAATAGTGAGGTTTTCAAATTTTCAAAGTCGCTTTATCTTCCAATATCAAAGCGGGATTCAAATATTCATTCAGTGGTTGATAAAGGCTGAACCATTAATAAAGACTATATTAATAAAGCTTTGAACTATCAAACCTTTATTTTGTGACTACATCTGTGTGAGCATCAGATGATGCTAATAAAAATTAAACCCTTGTAAAAAAACTCAACTTTTCGTTGGTATTACAAGAGTTTTCACCTGCGCCTCCAGCGGGACTCGAACCCACAACCTAAGGATTAGAAGGCCTTCGCTCTATCCGTTGAGCTATGGAGGCAAGCAATGTAACCATTGCGAAAGTAACTTTAACATATTGTAGGGGTTCCAGAACATCTTGCACACATCATTTGAATCGACTAATTTGGAAAGCTGTAAACCACCTCCCAATAAGTGACAATAGAACTATGGTAATTTCACGTTCTGAGCTGCCTTCACGGCGATTAATTTCTGAGCGCACAATGCAAGTGCGGATTATTTTGCAAGCTTTGCGTGAAGCCAAGTTTCCGCTTGAGTTACCTGGTAGCTATACGATGGAGATAACTCGAGATAATCTCATTACGCAACTTGAATCTCGGGTTATTCCACAGTTAATGGCAGCGCAATTACCGGTAGTAATTGTGGTCGGGGGATCTTCTGGTGCAGGAAAATCGACGTTGGTAAATTCGTTATTGCAGTCAGAAGTTACTGAAGCTTCAATTTTGCGTCCAACAACTCGTATTCCGGTTGTGATTCTACATCCGAATGATGAACGAGTAATGCGAAATCATCCGATTCTTTCGGATGCGAAGGTAGTTGTCACACAGTCGGCAGCTCCGGGGATTGTTTTAATTGATGCTCCTGATTTAGATTCGGTTGAAGTTGCGAATCATGAACTTTCTCGACGTCTAGTTGAATCTGCAGATTTTTGGATTTTTGCAACCACTGCTTCCCGCTATGGAGATGCTGTGGCATGGGAAGCTTTAGAAGCTGCTTTTCGTCGCGGGTTAACTTGTGCAGTGCTTTTGAATCGACTCCCGCAGCGAGCTGCAGATCCGGTACGTAAAGATCTTTTACAGCGTCTTTCTGTGGCACAAATGGATCAGGTTCCACTATTTGTGGTACCTGATATGGGCCCAATGGAAGGAATGTTAGATCCAGAGATTGTCGCGGAAATATCGCAATGGCTAGGAATGGTTTCTCGTGCGAAGTTATCGCGCAGATTGTCAGAAAAAACTTCAAAAGCACTTCTACCTGCAATTCGTGAAGATTTATTATTGCTTGCAGATGGTCTTGAAGCGCAGGAAAATTCTCTCATTTCGTTACACGATAAAGCTCTTGAAGGTGGGCAGGCAGCAATCTCGAAGCTTATTACAAATATTGAAGCTGGAAGATTTGGGCAAGGAGCTCCGAGCGCATCTTGGCTTGCACTTGCGTCTACTGGTGGACCACTTGCAACTTTGCTTTCAGGGCGGAAATCTTTAATTTTTCCAAAGCGCCGGAAAGATCAACGAGATGCGGCGATGAAGCAACTGTTTGATTCCGTGCTAACATCAGCACGAGTTGCATTAAAACAAGGTGTAATTAGTGCGCAAGCTGGAGTTGAACAAGCTTGGGAGAGCGACGTCGTCGAAACTCAAAAATTTCTACAAACTGCACAAAAGAATCTGAATCTTGAACAAATTGTGGATGAAGCTTTGTCACGATGGCAGATTAGTCTGCGTTCTTTAGGGAAGAATTTGCCAAAGAATCCATGGTTAGGTGCAGATGGTTTAGCAGCCTTGATTGGTTCAGCCGCTGGAGGAATCTCGGGAGTAGTGAAAGTGGCCCAAGAGTTTGGACTAGAAGAAGAGGTGCGCCAAGCAAGAAAAGTTCTTGGAGCGACGTTACGCCAAGCAGTGGAGGCTGTGGCACGGTGTTATCAAGACTCTCTTGCTGATGTAAAGGTTGCTGATAGTACAATTTTGCGACTTCGGGCGAGTGAACTTTTAGATAAATCAGAGTGGGGTAATCTCCGATGAAAATTGAAGAACTGGAACTAGTTCAACCGCTTGCAACTAAAACAGATTTGCAGGCCTCTGATATTGAGAAAAGAATTGAACAGCTTACAGAATTCATCAATCTTTGTGACGGACGCGCAAATCCTTTTGAATTAGCGCAGGCGGGTCGGGATTTGGAGCGGGTCCGGCAGCGGATGGCTTTGGGAGCTGAGTTTACAGTTGCAGCTCTTGTTGGCGGAACTGGATCAGGTAAATCGACTCTTTTCAATGCGCTTACTGGTTTTGACTTTGCTGATGCTGGGGAATTGCGTCCAACTACTGAACGGGCGACGGCGTGTACCTGGCGGGCGAATGCCGATGATCTTTTGGATTATTTAGAGATTGATCTTGACCGGAGAATTGAGCATGATTCGATTCTGACTCCTGTGCCTAATGAGCTTGCTGGTTTAGTGTTGCTTGATTTGCCTGATCATGATTCGGTGCAGCAGGCAAATTCGGTAACTGTGGGGCGTTTAATGCCGCTTATTGATGTGCTGATTTGGGTGGTCGATCCACAAAAATATGCGGATCAACTTTTGCATCGCGAATATTTAGAAGCTTTGCGAACCCGGGCTCGATCAATGTTTGTGGTGATGAATCATGCAGACACAGTTCTTGAGTCACAGTTGCCGGTCTTATTAGATGATTTACGCAGATTATTAGTACAAGACGGATTAGGAGAAGTGCCAGTTTTCCCGATTTCCGCACTTCATCGGCAGGGGCTTGACCCGGTAAAGGAGATTTTAAGTACGGTTGCTAAAGGAGCTTCAACCACGGTTCACACAGCAGCTGCAGAGTTGGATGCGATAACGGCACGCCTCGGGGGAGAGGTGTCTTTAATCGAGGCTGAACTTGATCGCGCGGATTTAGCACCAATTGCTGAATCGATTGCACGTGCTTCCGGTGTTCCAGCAGTAGTTGCAGCGATTTCTGAAAGTGGTTCAGGAGTAACTAAGACTGCGTTGTCTCGCCCAGAGCAGCCTGCGTTGACGATGGTTAATGCGATTCGTGATGACTGGGTGAATACTATTTGTGCGGCATTGCTTCCAGCTTGGAAGAAAGAAGTGGAAGCTGCAGTGGCCCCTGCAGATAAACTTCGACGGAGAGTTGGCAATATTTATTCTTCAATTGCATTGCCGGGTTTCAGTAGGGGTGGATTCTTTTTTGCAATTTCGTTAAGCGTAGTGCTTTTCGCTTTAGCTGTAGCAGTAATTGGAGGCGCGTTAGAAAATCTCTTCGGGAGCTTAGTTGCGTCATTATTTGGCGGAACAGCAGGGGTGAGCTCGCTTTTAGTTACAGCCGACGGCGTGGCGGGAATTCTTGCGCGAATTATTGTTGCTTCAATATTGGCTTTAATTGCTGTAGTTGTGTATCTTGTTGCTGCCAATAGGCAGAGGCAACGCGCGAAGAATCTTGCTGAAAAATATTCACAAGAAGTTCATGAGCAATTACTGCTAGTGCTAGATGAATTGTGGTTGCAAAATGCTTCTATTGAGTTGGCACGGCATCGAAAAGCCAGAATGTTATTAGTTAGCTAGTTGCTTATGCTGCTGATCGTGCGGCGAAGGCATGGTTACTTTTGTAAGCTTCGGTGTGTTATCCACTTTAGAAGTTTGGGGAATATTCATCCACAGCTTCTGATGGAGGTATTTAAAAATATTTTGAAATTGTAATCCTATTCTTATCCCAAAGTTTGAGTTGGGTGATGTTTATAGGAGGAACAATGACAAACGAAACTACGATTACTATCCGTGGCTGGGCGGGCTCAAAGCCAAAAATGTATGTCAATTCTAGTGATGATGGAACAGTCAAGCAGGCTACAACGATTTTTAATGTTGGTGTTACCCCACGTTCTTTCAACAAACGTGAAGGGGTGTATCAAGATGGTCGTACGATGTGGTATTCCGTGCGGTGTTATGGAAATCTGGCGCGCAATGTCTCCTTAAGTATTGGGAAAGGATATCCGGTTCTGGTACGTGGTCGTTTGCTGAATCATTTCTTTACTGGAAAGTCTGGTGAAGAGCGGAATTCGGCAGTGATTATGGCTGATTCGATAGGAATTGAATTAAATTCAGGTACGGCAAGCTATGCGAAAACAATTCATCAACAGGCAGGTGAGTCTTTAAACGCCTCCTTCAATGATTCATCAAGTGAGTGGAGCGATAGCGGTGTTGAAGTAGACGGCAGTCTTGAATCGAAGGAGAGTGTTGAAATAGGGGGAAGCATTGGAAGAGAGGAAAGTGTTGGTGCAGAGACTAATATTGACTCTGAGCAATATATTGAATTGCAAGAAGAGTTTATCGTGGTAGATTCTGAAAAAGATTCTGAGTTTTAAATTTTCAAGTGAAAAATGTTTACTTGTTAATCGAGCATCACCTGTTAATCTGGCGTTACTTGTTAAGCCAGCCTTACTGTTATATCGGCGGGATGTTCTTGACGAGAGATTAGATGCTTGTTTAAGAACTTTTGAAGAAACTGGAAACTTTCTTTTGTTAATTGTGTGAATCGAATGCTTTTCCTGTTAAAAACTTTGGTTATGTGGCAAGAATCGGTAACCTTGGCTATGTATTAAAAATGCGATGCAAAGGTGAATAACAAGCGTGGCTGAATATATTTATTCGATGGTTCGTGCACGGAAATCCGTGGGCGACAAGCTGATTCTTGACGACGTAACCATGGCCGTCTTGCCTGGGGCAAAGATTGGTATGGTTGGCCCAAATGGTGCTGGTAAATCCACCATTTTGAAGATTATGGCAGGTCTTGACGAGCCTTCAAATGGCGAAGCAAAACTTACTCCTGGTTATACCGTTGGTATTTTGATGCAGGAACCGCCATTAAATGAAGACAAAACTGTAATTGAAAACGTTCGCGAAGCAGCAGGAGAAATGTTTGCAAAGATTGAACGTTTCAACCAGATTGGTCTTGAAATGGCTGAACCTGACGCTGACTTTGATGCGCTGATGGAAGAAATGGGCAAGCTGCAAACAGAAATTGATGCGGCAAATGCTTGGGATCTTGATTCACAGTTGAATCAGGCAATGGAAGCTCTTCGGTGTCCACCACCGGATGCTCCAGTGAATGTTCTT
>JAXFDG010000173.1:0-26737 GCA_034173665.1 Arcanobacterium sp. | reverse complement strand
AGTACCCCCAACGGGATTCGAACCCGTGTTACAGGCGTGAAAGGCCAGTGTCCTAGGCCGCTAGACGATAGGGGCTTCAAGGTAGATTTCTCTTCCTCGCCGTT
The DNA here is from genome assembly GCA_034173665.1 of Arcanobacterium sp. Classification (GTDB taxonomy): domain Bacteria; phylum Actinomycetota; class Actinomycetes; order Actinomycetales; family Actinomycetaceae; genus Arcanobacterium_A. Next base: position 26,633 of record JAXFDG010000173.1, on the reverse strand, counting down.
CCTCGTTGGTGGAACGGATACCAGCTTAAAGGATAAGAGGGGGTAAATGCAAAATCAGAACTACTGTGCCCTTCGTCACTTTTAGTTTTATTGGCTATTTTTCGCGAAAATGCAGGCAGAAATCAATTTTTTAAGAAATCTCGACTAGGCTTTACTTATGCAGATTATTACTGAGACAACTGTGGATGAAGCAGTAGAAGCAACGGTTGATACCTTACAGGTTGTGCTCTCAACAGCTCTCGGAGTGCTTCTCGGACTTCTAATTGCCATTTTGCTTGTTGGGATTATGCGATTTATTTTCGGGAGGCGAACCAGTTCACGCCTCTTTGTTTCCGCAATTGCAAAACCCTTTACTGCTCTTGGTGGTGTGCTAGGCGCTGGACTCGGTTATATCGTGTTAAATTTCTTTACTGCTGTAGATGCGACTCGTCCGGCATGGTTTGCGAAATTCGATCATTTTTATTTGATTGTTTTAATTCTTAGCTGCACCTGGCTAGTAGTGGGTTTTGTTAACGGGGCAGTGCGCATAATCCATAATCGAATTGGGGAATCCTCCCAAGCTCGAGCAAAACGAATCCAGACACAAACTCAGATTTTGCATCGCGTAATTGTTTTTGCGGTGTGGATTTGTGGTTTGGCAGGAGTTTTATTGACGTTCCCTGCGGCTCGAGCTGCAGGAGCTTCACTTTTGGCTTCTGCTGGTTTAGTTTCAGTAATAGCGGGTTTAGCTGCACAAACCACTCTCAGTAATATTTTTTCTGGTTTGCAATTAGCTTTTTCGGATTCAATTCGCGTTGGCGATATTGTTCACTACAAAGGGAACTACACTTCAGTTGAAGAAATTACTTTAACTTATGTGGTGCTTGCGGTGTGGGACGGTCGTCGTATTATCGTTCCGTCCAAGGTTATGACCACGGAGAGTTTTGAAAACTGGACCCGACGTGCGCCAGATATGATCGGTGAGGTTACTTGGGAAGTAGATTGGGCAGTGCCGATTGGGGCAGCGCGAAAGCAATTAAACTACTTGTTGAAAAATACTGATCTCTGGAATGGTGAAACTGGAACTTTGCAGGTTGTGGATGCGAAAGCGAATTGCCTTGTATTGCGGGCGGTGGTTTCGGCAAGTGATTCTTCAACTATGTCTGATCTAAAGCACTATTTGCGAGAAAAAATGGTGTTATGGTTCCAAACTGAGGCTCCGCAATCAATTCCAGCTTCCCGATCTAGTTCAATTGAAATTACTGAAATTTCAGAGAGTCAAGCAGCAACTGAGGACCTGCTGAAGAAACGTTTAGAAGTATCTAAAAGGACGACGGTACAGTTACCTCCGGTTTGGGCCGCTGCAGAACACCCAGCAGATTCGGAACCAACAGAAGTACTCTCCATAGAAGAAATTCAAAATCTTGAAGCGGTTGATTCAGAGCATGCCTCGTCATTATTTACGGGATCAGAAAAGGCTGCAAAGTTAAAAGAAAAATTTGCTGGTCCAGGTGCGGAAGCATTTGATGAACGGAACCGGCGGATCGCGGAACAAACCGGAGAGCTTCCACAGGTTAAAGAGAAAAATCAGCGTAATTCCGTAGCAAAATTAGCTGAAGATAAAATAGTTGAAAATCATGAAGGGGCCGAAAATGAGTGAACAGCGTAAAGTCAGAAAAACTGATGAGCAATGGCGAGAAATTCTTAGTCCAGCTGCTTATCAAGTATTGCGCCAAGCCGGGACGGAACGAGCTGGAACAGGTGCGTTGTTAAACGAAACTCGCGCCGGAATGTATCATTGCGGAGCTTGTGATGCCCCGCTGTTTAAATCGGAAACAAAGTTTGAAAGCTTTTGTGGATGGCCATCATTTTTTGATCCAGATGAAAAAGATGCTCTTGTATATTTAGATGATTTTTCCTTAGACCGACACCGGATTGAAGTGCGTTGTGCAAGTTGTGATTCGCATCTTGGGCACGTCTTTGATGATGCTCCACAAACTCCCACTGGAAAGCGTTATTGCATGAATTCAGTCGCCTTAAAATTTTATCCATTTGAAAGCTGATTCCGGTGTCAGAATCACTACGTATTGCTACGTTTAATCTGCAGTCTGGAACTGCGAATCAAAGTTTCCCGGCAGGTGGAGTGCGCTTTTCTCGGGCAGCCTTAATGGCGACGGTAAATAAAATAGCTGAACTTGAATTAGATGTGCTCTTATTACAAGAAGTCGAGGAAAAGCGGTGGCGTTCGGGGAGTGTTTCACAAACTGAAGTATTTGCAAAAGCGCTCGCAATGGATGCTTATTTTGTGCCAGTTGAGCGGATGGTTGCGGGTCGAACTCTATGGGATTTAACTCCGTGGCGAGATTCTGGTGGGTTCGGACTGTCAATTTTGTCTCGTTTTGAGTTAAGTGAATGCGTAAAGCTACAGCTACCAATGCGCAAGCAAATATTACGGCGTGCTGGGAATCGTAATATCGGGATTAATGGTTGGCAAATGAAAATGCCAAAGCCGCGTATTTGCAGCTATGCGAAGGTGGGTCTCGATTCCGGGAAGACTTTAATTTTTGGAAATATGCATCTTTCACGACGATTTGAATCTGCTCAAGAGCAATTAGTAATTGCTGCAGGTGGAGTGCAAAAGTTACAGTCTCGTAATCCGGAATTGTTTTCTGATGCTGCGGTTATTTTAGGTGGAGATTTTAATCTTTCGGCTACAGCCGTTGCGAAAAGTTTAGAAGAATCAGAACCCCTGCAGGGATTTGAATTTTTGGCACGGGTTCCTTCCTATCCGGATGCGAAACCACAGCGTCAAATCGATCATTTACTTGGACGTGGCGTGAGGGGTCTTAAGAGTGAAGCATTCCAGATGCCAATTTCTGATCATCGACTAGTAATGGCTGAAATTGAGCTCGCTTAGCTTTGTTTCTTAGTTATGCTAGGCAGGTTCGTTAAGGGTCATTTTTGAGCAGTTATTTTCGATAATTGTTGACTGAATTTTTCGAAATTTCCAGCACCTGAACCTATTCACTACACTCTCTTGCTTTGGCATATCATTTTCTTGATAAGCACGTTTTATTTGTGTATTGATATGCCTATTTTGGGAGGTACAGTTGGCTGAGAGTTCTCGGTCCGGCTTGATTTTTGGCGGTTTTGCTCCTTTTGCTTTAATACTTGCAGCTATTTTTCAGTATTTTGGAGCTGGCTTAGCGGTTCAGCTTTTTGACGAGTTAGCTATTGGCACGGTTGCCTGGGGGCGTATTGCGGCATCGGCAATACTTTTAATGTTGATTGTTCGTCCGCGAATTAGGAAGATGTCTTTCTTAAATATTTTAATTTTTGGATTGACTCTCACCGGAATGAATCTTTCTTTTTACTATTCGATTGCCTATCTTCCCCTAGGAGCGGCAGTTTCAATTGAATTTTTAGGCCCGGTTCTCCTTTCGGTATTTTCCAGTTCGGGAATTCGTCCGCGGATTGCGTTGTTATTAGCTTTTACTGGAGTGCTGTTAATTTCCTGGGTTGGGTTCGATTTATCTGATTCAAAAGTGCAGTATGGATTGTTGATGTCAGCAATTGCCGGGGGCCTTTGGGCTTTTTATATTTGGCTTGGAAATCGGGCAGTTCAGCAGGGAAGTGGGCCAGAAACTTTAGCCACTGGAATGATGATTGGAGCAATAGTTTTTCTTCCTTTTGCACTTCCTGAGTTACCGCAGGTTGCTACAAATTGGTACTTTATTTTGTTGCTCTTCTTAGTTGGCTTCTTCGCTTCAGTTCTCCCTTACATTATTGAGTTTTCTGTGCTTCGATATGTTCCAACTTGGATGTTTTCCCTATTGATGGCGTTGTATCCAGCGGCGTCGCTGGGAATCGGAGTGGTTATGCTCGGGCAAATTCCAACTTTTGGTGAAGTTTCTGGCTTAATTTGTATTACTGCTGCAGTAGTTTTAATTTCTGAAAAGACAAAGGATGCGGTATGAACTTTCCCCCGGTCCCGGCAACGTTAACTGACTATCAGGCAAAATGCATCGCGCATGAATTGCAGAAGTCTTATCCTTTGGGGTATCCGGGTAAACTTGCGCCGCATCTTTTTGACGCATTAATTGAGCCGAAACCTTTTCAAATAGACGCAGCGCTTTTTGCTCTTTCCACTCCGTTTGTTCGCGGGGTAATGCTCGCTGACGAAGTTGGTCTCGGTAAAACAATTGAGGCAGCACTAGTGTTGAGTCATTATTGGCATTCGGGGCGACGAAAAATTTTAATTATTGTGCCTTCTTCGTTGCGGCAACAGTGGCGGCAGGAATTATCTGAGAAGTTTGCAATTCCGGCAACTCTTTTAGCGGTAGATAATCTTGAACCGCTTCCAGATAATTCAATTTCGATATGCTCTTATGAATTTGCAAATGCTCAAAGTCAAAAATTACAGCAAGACTGGGATGTGGTGATTTGCGACGAAGCCCATAAATTGCGCAGTTACTGGACTGGCAAAGGAAAGATTGCACGCTCAGTAGCAAATATCTGCCAAAAAGCAGGCAAAGTATTTATGTTGACGGCAACTCCTTTGCAAAATCGCTTAGAAGAGTTGTATGGCATGGTTTCAGTTGTTGATCCAAAGTTTTTTTATTCTTTGGCTGCTTTTCGGCAACGCTACGTTGAACGAGCTGAAAATCAAGGCGAGACTGCAGCTAGTGATGATTTAACGCAACGAGTGGCGCAATTCGCGAAGCGAACTTTGCGTCGTGACGCTGATCGATATGTGCGATTCACGCAACGTATTCCATTAACTCTAGCTTTTCAGCCTTCGGCGCAGGAACAGGAACTTTACGAAAAAATTAATGCTTATTTACAGCGACCTGTGCTGTATGCATTCAATGATTCACAGCGACACTTATCTGCGTTGGTATTGCGTAAGCGTTTAGGATCTTCAACTGCCGCAGTTGCTTCAACTTTGGAGAACATCGCGCAGCGGATGGAAGCGCAGCTGGCGGCGATACAAACTGGAACCGAGTCGGTCCCGTCTGGAATCCCTGTTGAAGATTTAATTGCCGACGACGTGCCTGCGGAACTTTCGGAGCTTAACCTCTCGTGGGAGCGGGATAACTCCGAGGCCGGTGAGGTTACTTCTAGTATTGAGTCGGCAGAGAATAAGGGCAGTGGGGGAGAAAGCGGCGGTGCTGCTAACGGGCTCGCCGTCGGCAATAGTGGAGACGCCGTCGGTAATAATGATGGTAATAATGGAGGGAATGCCACGCTTGAAAGTGCAAGCGAACCTTCCTTAACTGAATTCGAAGCAGAGATTCAAGAGCTGCGAAACTATGCAAATTTGGCGCGAGAAATTACGGAAAATCAGAAAGCTGTGAAGCTAATTGAGGCTTTAGAAATTGGCTTTAAACGTTTGCGTGATATTGGTGCGGCTGAAAAAGCAATTATTTTTACGGATTCCACGGTAACTCAGGAATATCTGGCCCAAACTCTCCAGGTAGCTGGATGGGGTGAAGGGGTTGTCTTATTTAATGGTTCGAATGATTCCCCGCAGGCTGATGAAATTTATGAACGGTGGCTTGCTGTAAATAAAGACTCAGATCTGATTACGGGGATTCCAAGTGCTGATCGGCGTAAGGCGCTTGTGGATGAGTTCCGGAACACGGGAAAGATTATGATTGCTACAGAAGCTGCTGCTGAAGGTATCAATTTGCAATTTTGTTCAATGTTGGTGAATTATGATTTGCCTTGGAATCCGCAGCGAGTTGAACAACGAATTGGCCGAGTGCATCGTTTCGGGCAGAAATTTAATGTAATTGTGGTTAATTTTTCCAATAAAGGGAATCGTGCTGAAGAACGAATTCTTGAATTACTTACGGAAAAGTTTCAGCTATTTACTTCAGTTTTTGGGGCATCAGATGAAATTTTAGGTCAGATTGAAGACGGCGTGGATTTCGAACGATCCGTTTTTGAAATCTTGCAAAAATGTAAAACCGCTGCAGAAATTGATGCTGCTTTTGCACAGTTACAGGAACAGCACCAAGATTCAATCAATCCCGAAGTTCGAATGCAGCGGGATCAGATTTTTCACCGTTCACAAACAGAAGTCGCAAAACATTTAGAAAATTTAGACTTTGCAGTAAAGGATGTGATTGCACAGTTTGAATCGCAAATGCAGGCTTTGACTCGATATGAATTAGCGCAATGTGCGGAATTCTCAGAAGATACTGGTAATTTCATACTCCGTGAGCTACCAAAAGATTTTCCAGATTTTGCTGTTGAATCTTCGGTTGGTGAATCTGCCGAGATTTTATTGGGATCTTATTTCTTCAAATCTGCAAAGACTGAGAATGCACATCAATATCGATATTTTGGACCCTTGGCACAAAATGTTTTGACGCGAGCTGCTTCTCGCGAACTTTCCCCGGCACATTTGATTTTTGCTGAAAATTGGGCTGAGGTAAATTCAGACGTACAAGAAGTGCTTGCTGAATTACGGGGAAAATCTGGACAGATTGAAGTGGAATTAGTGGAAATAACGGCAGAAGTAGCGGGCAAGTCTGTGCTTGAATCACAGTTAATCTATGCAGGCACGCTTCTTGGAGCAGAGGGATCTTGTAGTTTAACCCAAGAACAGGTACGAATTCTTTTGGGGATCACGGCAAGAGTTGCTGGAGCTGCTGTGGAAAGTTTCAGGAAAGAAACAGAATTGCTTGAGCAAGATTTAGCTGCACAGGTAGCGGGATATAAACAGCGATTTACCTTGCGTTTAGGAGAACATTTCTCTTCCCGGGATCAGCTACTGGTTGCTTCAACTGAAGATTTACGAAGTGACTTTATGTTGCAGCGAGAAGAATTTGAAAAAGCTTATGAAACAGCGAAGGCTGCAGCACAAATGGAGCAAAATCCGCATGTGCGGGATGCGCTTGTACAGCAGGTTGCTGGTTGGGAACGTCGGTTAAATCAACTGGGAGAAGATCAACGACTTGCTGAAGAAAAACTTCGCAGTGATTATGGTGCAGAAATCCAGGTATCTGAGGCAAAGGAAACACGACGTCAATTAATTTCAATTACCTGGGAAGTGCCAAACTGAGCTGGATTGACGTAGTACGGAGTCGGGTATTGATTTGGCTAGTTTTGCTGTATTAAGAATAAAACCCTTGCAACATCATTTTGTTGATATTGCAAGGGTTTTCTTTGTAGGCCCCGTGGGACTCGAACCCACAACCTACGGATTAAAAGTCCGCGGCTCTGCCAATTGAGCTAGAGGCCCGCAAATATATTGCTGAGTAAAGTGTATTACAACTTTTACTATGAGCAATATTGTTTGCGATTACTAAGTTTAGCGTTGAAATCCGCAGATGTGAAATGACAATAGCAAAATTCCTGATTTCACCATTCGTGTTTTCAACCACAATGCGGAACAATTGAAGTGAGCAAAGGGGAGATAATGACTCAATATAAGCCGCGTCGACCGGCTCAGCTTGAGCTTGAGCAAATTGAATTAATTGAAGGTGGCGTCGATACTGCCGTTAGTTCTGAACTTGCACATACAGCTGCACAGGCAGTTGTTCCGTTGAAAACTAGTCATGAGTTAGATTCTGAAATTATTTCCCGGGTGCAAACTTTGATAGCTGAAGAAGGTATTGACACTCTGGCAGAAGCCTGGGTTACTTCTCCAGAAACCTCTTTGCCAGGGATTCTTTGGCGGGGTTATTTATTGCGCGAGTGGATTCGACGTTATTCGGAGGACGTTACACTCCGTTTCGCTGGGGCCGCGCAACATTTCAAAGATATTGATCCGCAGCGTCTTGAACTTGTGTTAAATCCTGAGCGGGTGCAATTACTTTGGGATGAAGTTTTTCGAGGGAACTTTACTGGAGATTTTTGTAATGTGTTGCGCGCTTCTGCTCGTTTTCTCGATTTTATTGGGTCATTAGCTCCAATTTGGATTGCCGACGACGAACACCCGCTTGCGACTGTAGTTACTCGCCGTGACACAGCCTTGCTTCGTACGGCTCAGGAGTTTCGAGGTGCGGGGGAAGCTTTGGTGAAAAATAATCTTGTTTGATTCTGCTTTCGAAAATACTTCTTTTTCGCCGGAGTTTTTACATTCTTTAGTTGTAGATTTCGTGAGAAAGAATCGGGATAATTCTTCTTTTGAGCCTCCAGCTTTTGATGAACAAACTTTTTTCACCTTGAAATCTGCATCTTCCAAACTACCCAGTAACCTTCGGGTTATTGGAATTTTAGACTCACAAAAGCAGAATTTTCTGGCACTATCTATTATTGATTTTGCGCAGCATAAGATTGAGCTGGCTGTTTTGCCACAGCTGCGGAAAAAGGGTTTTGGAGCAATGATTTTGCGCAGGTTGCAAAATGAACTTGGAGCGGAGTTTTCTGAGTTTAGTTTTTGGGCCCATGGAGATTTGCCGGGTAGTCGTGAATTGGCAAAATTAGTGGGATTAGAGGCGTATCGGAAGTTATTGGTTCTGGAAAAAGATTTACTAGCGAAAAATTCCCCACTTGAAAATTTGCCGCTTGAACACTTAATTCCTGGAAACTCAACGCTGAAGGCAGAAGGTTTTTCTTTGCAAGATTTTGTGATTCGTCCAATTAAAGTTTCTGAAACTGCTGAGCTAATGGCTTTAGTTGAGCTGAATCAACAAGCTTTTCGAAATCATCCAGAACAGGGGAAGTTGCTGCGGGAAAATTTTGTTGAACGTTTTGCTCAGACTTGGTTTGATTCAGAACTACTCTTCGGAGTTTTTATCGAATCAAAGCTGAGAGCTTATCTTTGGTTGAAACCTGAATCTGCAGAAGAGTTAGAACTGTATGTGTTAGGAATCAGTCCACACTATCAAGGTCAGGGACTCGGAAAAATCCTTACTTCACTAGCCGTGCATACCGCGATAGCTCGTGGGTATAAGCGCGTAATTTTGTATGTTGATGCAGAAAATACTGCGGCGATGTCGACCTATCTGCGTGCTGGATTTGTCGAACGAGAGCGGCATTTTGCCTATAAACTTCGATAGAGTGCCTGAGTTCATAGAAACTTAACGTAGATTTTATGAAACATCCTGACTTTCCTCTTGTGCAGTAGCGTATGCTGAAGAAAGTACAGGTTTGGTATTGGAAGAGGAGCTATGGCAGAAGAATCCAATAACTATGCAGAAGAATTAAATGCTGCTGCCATTACGGATAGCTATCTAGATACGCCGAACGATACTTCAGATAAACCGAATGAAGTTGAGCTTGACTATAGCGAGCTCAACTCTGATTCAGAAAAATTTTCTGTACAATCCTGTGCTTCTAATCTAGATTCAGAGTTTTTAGTTTGCCAAGAACCACTTCCTGAGGGTCGTTTTGCTGACCGTGAGCTCTCCTGGCTTGAATTTAATGAACGAGTTCTTGAGCAGGCAGAAGATTCGACACTTCCGATTTTGGAACGTGCGTGGTTTTTAGCTATCTTTGCCTCGAATCTTGATGAATTTTATATGGTGCGCGTAGCTGGCTTGAAACGTCGAATCGAGCATGGAATTGCGAAAACAAAGGCTTCTGGAATTCCCCCACGCGAAGTTCTTGAACTTATTTTGCAACGCACGCACACACTGATGGAACGTCATGCGCGAGTGTTCCGAGATGATGTGCGTCCAAAATTAGCTGAAGTCGGAATTCTTATCAAACATTGGCAAGAACTCGGAGAAATTGAACAAGAGCGTTTACGGAAATTTTATCGGAAACGCATTTTCCCGATTCTCACTCCATTAGCTGTTGATCCGGCACATCCTTTCCCATATATTTCCGGAAAATCTCTGAATCTTGCAGTTGTGTTAGAGAATCCGAAAACAGGGAAAGAATTTTTTGCTCGGGTAAAGGTCCCATCGAATCTTCCACGTTTTATTGCTGTTGATGCAGATGGGCAGCCTTATAGTCCAGAAGCAGTTCCTTCTGATGCGGATGGATTAACTGTATATATCCCAATTGAAGAAGTAATTGGTGCACATTTAGCACGACTTTTCCCGGGGATGGAAGTGGTGGATTACTCTACTTTCCGGATTACGCGTAATGAAGATTTAGAAGTTGAGGAAGACGACGCCGAAAATCTCCTCCAAGCGATGGAAAAAGGTTTACAGCAGCGTAAATTTGGTGCCGCTGTTCGTCTCGAGGTGGCTTCAGATATTTCTGATTACGTGTTGCAAATGCTGATGAGCGAGTTGAAGATTTCTGACGGCGACGTCTTTCCGCTACCGGCCCCGCTTGATTTAACAGGACTGAATTTTATTCATGATCTTGACCGTCCGGCATTGAAATATCCAGAATTTGTGCCGGTCACTCCACGTGGGTTTGCTGAGGTTGAGTCGGCTATTGCAGCTGATGTTTTCGAAGCGATTCGCCGGAAAGATATCCTTGTGCAGCATCCGTATGATGCATTTTCTACCTCTGTGCAACAATTCATCTCGCAGGCGGCAGAAGACCCGAAAGTTTTAGCAATTAAACAAACGCTTTATCGAACCTCTGGAGACTCTCCGATTGTTGATGCATTAATCAAAGCCGCAAACGCCGGAAAGCAAGTACTTGCTGTGGTCGAGATTAAAGCTCGCTTTGATGAACAAAATAATATTGAGTGGGCACGGAAGCTGGAAAAAGCCGGGGTGCATGTCGTCTATGGGATTGTTGGGTTAAAAACCCACTCAAAGGCGTGTTTAGTGATTCGCCAAGAAGCAGATGGTTTACGGAGATATTCGCATATTGGCACCGGTAACTATAATCCAAAGACTGCTCGTGGGTATGAAGATTTAGGTTTCTTCACTTGTGATCGAGAAGTTGGTCAAGATTTGATTAAACTTTTTAATCAACTTTCCGGGTATGCACCAAAAGCTCGATTCCGGAGGTTATTGGTTGCACCGCTAGGGATCCGTGATGGATTAATTGCGCGAATTGAACGTGAGATACAAAATCAGCAAGCTGGACTTCCCGCGTGGATTCGTTTAAAAACTAATGCCTTGGTGGATGAACGAATAATCGATTCTCTATATCGAGCTTCGCAGGCTGGAGTGCAAGTAGAAGTTCAAGTACGGGGAATTTGTTGCTTAAAAGCGGGGATTCCAGGGCTTTCGGAAAATATTAAAGTGCGTTCTGTATTAGGGCGTTTCTTAGAACATTCCCGAATTTATGCCTTCAATAATGCGGGAGATCCAGAAGTCTTTATTGGTTCAGCAGATTTGATGCATCGAAATCTTGATCGCCGAATTGAAGTATTAATTGCAATTGAAGATTTGCAAATGCGGGAATCTTTGATTGAACGTGTTGCGGTGGCTTGTGCGGATACTACTGTGTCTTGGCATTTAGAACCTGATGGGTGGCGGAAAGTTTCCACTGATGCAAATGGAGAACCGCTTGAAAATATTCAGTCATTATTGATGGCTGAGGCAAGATCTCGCGTTGCGAGTTAGTTTTGAAGAAATTTCCGATTATTAACACCTGCGAGTATTGGAATTAATGTGAACGAGAAAAAACAGAACTTTCCAGAAGCCGATGTCTATGCTGCGGGCTGTGTACTTTGGCGCTGGAGTGATGCTCTGCCCGGGGAAATCGAAGTTTTACTGGTGCATCGTCCACATTGGAATGATTGGTCTTACCCGAAGGGGAAGCAAGAACGTGGTGAAGAATTATGTGTTACCGCGGTGCGAGAAACTGCTGAGGAAACAGGATATTTAGTTGCTCTTGGGCAAAGTTTAGGATGGCAAGAGTATCGAATTGCAAATCGAAAAAGAAAAGCTGTGCATTATTGGCTTGCACAAGTTACCGCCCCAGCTAAATCCACGAAATCAAGCTTTGGCAGAGTTCGCAGAGCGCCCGTAACCGAAATTGATGAATTACGCTGGGTAAATTTAGCGACAGCAGCAGAGCTTTTAACGCAAAAAACAGATTTGAAGCTGCTGCACGCCGTCAGTAATCTTGCTGCTCAAGAACGAATTGCAACTCGAGCATTAATAGTTTTGCGGCATTCAGAGGCCTTAAAACGTGAAAAATGGTGTGAACGCAAAGGGGTGGTTCGCTCCGAACTTTCAAAAGCTGAATGTGCTCAGCTGGAGGAAACTCGGCCACTTACCCGGAAAGGGCGCAATCGGGCTCAGGATTTAATTCCAGAACTAGCAGCTTATGGAGTGCAAAGAATTTATTCTTCACCTTGGTCCCGTTGTGCCGACACTATTAGACCGTTTGCAAAGAGTTTTCATGAGATTATCAGGCAGCGAATTGAACTTACCGAGCACGCAATCGCTGATGATATGCGTCCGGCACAAGGCTTTTTCGAGAAAGCAATCGAACGTTGCGCAATGAAATCTACGCGTGTTGTTTGCGTGCATCGACCAAGTTTACCGATGATTTTTAAAACCTTGGAGCCATTCTTTGTTGAGAGCGAAATATCGCAGGCTCTTCCGCAGAGTTCACCTTGGATTAAACCAGGGGACTATATTGTGTTCCACGTCAGCACACAACAGCAAGAACCAAAGATTATCGGGTTGGAAATCGTTAACCGAATGTTCACCTAATAGCTCAATGCTTGTAAAGTTTGCCTAATACTCTTGTCAGTGATGAGAGATGAAGAAATCTCAGTGCGAAATTTTCGCAATCCATCACTTACAAAGGAATGAATGGTGAAATTCAATCAAGGCGCAAAGGCACTCGCCGCAATTTCAGCAGTTACTTTAGGCTTATCGGCATGTGCTGGTGGTAGTAGCACTAGTAATGATGCCAATACTGACAACACCGGAACAAAAGGTGTGATGAACGGTTCTGGCGCTTCATCACAGGTGAATGCCCAGCAGGCATGGCGTGATAACTTCACAGGAACTTCTGGCGTAGTTGTAAATTATGACCCAACAGGATCCGGAACTGGTCGAAAGCAATTCATTGCTGGTGCAACTGTTTACGCGGGCACTGATTCAATCTTAAAAGAAGATGAAATTGCTGCTGCAACAAAGCGTTGCGGTGATACTGAACCATTAGAGCTTCCACTCTATGTTTCACCGATTGCAATTACCTTTAATTTGCCAGATATTGACCAACTTAATCTCACTGCAGAACTTGTTGCAAAGATTTTTGATGGCAAGATTACGAAGTGGAACGATGCCGCAATCGCAGCTATCAATTCTGATGTAAAGCTTCCAGACTTGGATATTATTCCAGTTAATCGTGCTGACGATTCTGGCACAACGGAGAATTTCCAACACTACTTAACCGAGGCTGCAGGTGCGGCATGGCCATATGAAGCTGCGGATACTTGGCCGCGCACGGGAACACAATCTGCAGAGAAGACCTCTGGTGTGGTGAACTTAGTAACTTCTACCCCAGGTGCGATTACTTACGCAGATGCATCACAGGTTGGTGACCTTGGAACAGCAGCGATTGAAGTTGCAGGTGAATTCCTTCCATACTCTCCAGAAGCAGCTGCAAAGATTGTTGACGGCTCAGCCCCTACTGCAGATGCGAGCGATCGTCGTCTAACGGTAGAGCTAAAGCGCGACGGATCCATTCCAGGTGCTTATCCAATCGTGATGGTTTCCTATCTTGTAGCTTGCACTACTTATGACAACGCAGATGATGCGGCAAATGTAAAAGCCTTCCTAAGCTACATTGCTTCAAAGGAAGGTCAGGAAGCTTCAGCGAATGCTGGTGGTGGAAACGCTCCAATCTCCGATTCTCTTCGTACCAAGGTTGAGGCAGCAATTGCACAAATCGGTGGATAAAGCTAAAGCTTGAGTCAGAGTAGACCAGTGCCAGAGAAATCCGGTGCTGGTCACTTTGGTGCATGACAAGTATTTTTAGAGGAATTAAAAGTGTCATCAGAAATAAAAGTTCCCGATAGCGCAGGTATGCAGCTGTCTGATAGCGAGGTTTCAGTGGAAAATACGCAGATGCAGAGCGGGAAGAAAAATCTGGATAATCCAGAAGAGCGTCCGCACGCAATTTGGTCGCCCGTTGGAAACGCTAGTCGATTCGATAAATTTTTTCGCTGGACTGCTACTGCTTCCGGAGCTTTAATTCTCGTACTTCTTGCAGCAGTGGCATTATTCTTGCTGTTATCGTCAAAGAATGCACTTTTCGCATCAAATGAGACGATTATTTCGCAAGTCGGATTTACTCGGGGTGAAAGTTTCTGGAGTTTTGCTGGAGCAGCAATTTTTGGCACATTACTCGCGTCAATTATCGCCTTAGTTATTGCTGTTCCTTTCGCTGTTGCAATCGCACTTTTTATTTCGCACTATGCGCCGCGGAGACTAGCCACTGTTTTTGGGTATCTAATCGATCTTCTCGCCGCAATTCCATCGGTTGTTTTTGGCCTTTGGGGAATGTGGACGCTCGAACCTTTATTACGTCCAATATTTACTTGGATTTCAGAAACCTTTACCGGAGTTTTCCGGTTTCTGGCTGGAACGAAGGAAATGGTTGACGGCGTAGAAGTTTGGTCCGGCGGTATTCCTGGTTTTTCTTATATGGCGCAAACCTTTGACTGGTGGCCAATTCAGCCAGACTCACTTGCTTTCGTTCCTCCGGCACGAAATATTATGATGGGCGGAATTATTTTGGCGGTGATGATTTTGCCGATTATCACCTCACTGTGTCGTGAAGTGTTTTTGCAAACTCCGCGTCTTCAGGAAGAAGCTTCTTTAGCTTTAGGTGCGACCCGCTTTGAAATGATTAAAATGGTGGTTTTACCTCATGGACGTTCTGGCATTGTTTCCGCAACAATGCTTGGCTTTGGTCGAGCCCTCGGCGAAACGATGGCTTTATTAATGGTGTTATCGCCAGGTCTGATGATTAACTTTAAGATTTTCTCCCCGGGGCAACATTCCACAATCGCTTCTCAAATTGCACTGCGATTCCCGGAATCTTCAGGGCTTTCCTCAGACTTCTTGGTGGCCTTAGGTTTCATTCTGTTTATTATCACCTTTGTTGTGAACTTTATTGCGCGAGCTATTGTTAGCCGGTATGCCGAATTCTCAGGAGCGAATGCATGAGCCGTAGTAATATTCAAACTAAGCAGCGTTATTTACCGAAATGGTTCAATCTTGCAGCCGGTGCAGTATCGATTGCTGCCGCAACGTTACTCTTAGTAGCTGGAAAAGATGAACCTGATGTAGTTTCTGCTGGGTTCGTGGCAGCACTATTTTTCCTCATCCTTTCAGCAATCTTCGGGTACTCTGTGGAAGGTCGTCGTTACGGAAATAATCGAATCGCAACAAATATTGTTGTTGGCGCATTCGTGATGGCCGTGATTCCGCTGTTCTCTTTGCTCTATACGGTTGTGTTGCAGGGCTGGGAGCGATTAGTGACTCCGGGGTATCTCACGCAAACCACTTTTGGTTCTTCGAATGCTGATGCAATTGTTGGAGCAGGTCATGCAATTGTAGGGACTCTTGCAATCACCGGAATGGCCGCATTGATTTCGATTCCGTTCGGAGTTTTAACAGCGATTTATTTAGTCGAGTATGGTCGAGGGAAATTTGCGCGAGTCATCACTTTTCTGGTTGACGTTATGACGGGTATTCCTTCGATTGTGGCTGGTTTATTTGCGGCAGCGATGATTCCGATGATTAATTTGGCACTATTTGGGCAGACTCAATTTAAGTCAGGTTTTATGGGAGCAATTGCTCTTGTAGTGCTAATGACTCCAATTGTGGTGCGTAATACTGAAGAAATGCTTCGCTTAGTTTCCAAAGAATTACGAGAAGCTGCTTATGCTTTAGGTGTTACAAAATCAGGAACCATTATCCGCGTAGTTTTACGAACCGCAGTTTCAGGAATTGTTTCGGGTATTGTAATTGCGATTGCGCGAATTATTGGCGAGTCCGCACCGTTATTGATTACGGCTGGAACCACCGATGTTTATAACATGAATATGTTTGCTGGGCAGATGCTAACCCTCCCAGTTTATGTATACACCGAATATACAAAGGGAAATCAAGTTACAGCTTGGGCGGGCGCGCTATTACTGATTATGATCGTACTTTTGTTGAATTTGTTTGCGCGATGGATTGCAAAGCGTTTTGCTCCGAAGGGTGAATAAAACAGCATTATTAAATTCAAAAGACAAAACTACTAAATCTTAAATAAGCACCAAATGTGGTGGAAACAAAAATCTTATCGAAATTACGGAATTCTTTAGTTTAATAATCAGGGGAAAGGGATTGTTGTGGCAGACGGAATCCAAGTATCAAATTTGAATATCTATTACGGCGATTTTCTTGCTGTGGAGGATGTGAATGTGGACATTGAGGCCCGTTCAATTACTGCGCTTATTGGACCTTCTGGCTGTGGTAAATCGACTTTTCTCCGTTCTTTAAACCGGATGCATGAAGTTATTCCGGGAGCTCGTTCTGTTGGCTCAGTTATTATTGACGGCGAGGATATCTATGCTGAGGGCGTGGATCCGGTGCGAGTTCGTGAGCATGTGGGAATGGTCTTTCAGCGTCCAAACCCTTTCCCAACAATGTCTATTGCCGATAATGTGCTTGCCGGAATTAAGTTGAATAATCGGAAAATTTCGAAATCTGAGGCAGAAGAAATTGTTGAGACTTCGCTGCGAGGAGCAAATCTTTGGAATGAAGTAAAGGATCGTTTAGACCGTCCTGGGTCTTCACTTTCTGGTGGGCAGCAACAGCGTCTTTGTATTGCTCGTGCAATCGCCGTAAAACCACGAGTGCTGTTAATGGATGAGCCATGTTCGGCACTAGATCCGATTTCCACACTTGCAATTGAAGATTTGATGCAAGAATTGCAGAAGGACTACACCATCGTTATCGTGACCCATAATATGCAACAAGCGGCTCGAGTTTCACAAAAAACTGGGTTCTTTAACATTGAAGGCACAGGAAAGCCAGGGCACTTAGTGGAATACGACGATACCGAGAAGATTTTTTCGAATCCGGCGAAGAAAGAAACAGAAGATTATGTTTCTGGCCGTTTCGGGTGATTGCTTGGGCGTTTTATTGTAAACGCCCAAGCCTTGAGTTTCGTTAGAATTATTTCAGGTTAATCAACGAAGATTTATGTAGGACTGAAATGGTGCTTTCAACTCAAGGTACCCCGACGATGGGCTGGAATAGCTGGAATGCATTCCGTTGCTATGATTTTGATGAAACAACGATATTGGGCAATGCAGATGCCTTAATTGAACTCGGGCTTGCTGAGCTTGGTTACAATACAGTCGTTGTTGATGATGGGTGGCAGGCACCGCTGCGGGATAAAGATGGAAAGTTAGTATCTTGTGCAAAGCGTTTCCCGCATGGGATGGCTTGGCTAAGTAAAGAAATTCATGCTCGGGGATTAAAATTTGGTTTATATCTTGCCCCAGGGAAACGTACTTGCGCACAAATTTATGATGCTTATGGAAGAAAGCTGGAAAAAGTTCGGCGGAAGAATATTGCATCAAAACACACTAATTTCAACTCTGAAGAAGGTCATGATGCTTCCCGAGAAAACCTTGAGTCTAAGGAGCTGTCGGAAAACTTTGGGCTCGAGGAGCTAATCGCGGTAAAGCCAAATCTATTTACACGATTACTGGCAAGAATGGAAAGAATTAAACCGGTTCCAAGTGATTCGCAACGTTTAAACAATTTAGGATCTTGGGGGAGAGAGGCTAGTGACTTCGCACAATTATTAGATTGGGAAGTCGACTATCTGAAATATGATTGGTGCAACGGAAATTGCGGAACAGATTTATGTGAAATTTCTGCATTTACAAAGATGTCGGATCTAATTTCGCAAACGGACCGGGAAATGACCTATTCAATTAGCGAATACGGGAAAACTCAACCTTGGAATTGGGCTGCAGAGATTGCTAATTCTTGGCGAACTACGGCGGATATTATGCCTACAGCAAGGTCTATTTTCAGTATTGTGCGAAAGAATATTGAGCATACAAGCTTGAATCAGCCAGCGGCATTTGCGGATCCGGATATGTTGCATGTGGGGAATTTACGGAATAGGGAATTAGGGAGGAGCCATATTCGTCTTTGGGGGTTGATGAATTCACCTTTGATGATTGGCACTGATTTGCGCGAATATAAAACAGGTGATGCTGTAATTGAAACTTTGCGTGATTCTGCAGCGCTTTATTTAAATCAACACAAGCATATTTCTGCTTCAGAAATTGTTGCTGATGATGGAATTTTTACCGAACTTAGGCGAGATTTAGGGCAAGAAATTGCGCGGCTTTGGGTAAATAATTCACGATTTGCAAAAAAGTTAGTACTAAAAACGACTCCAAGAGATGCGCTTGCGGCTTCTGGGCAAAGGCGGATTCGCTTCTTCGCCGTCGGAAATAAATATTTAGTACAGAATTTTTCTCCAACCTCTGTTGTGGATAGTGAGCTGAACAGTGTTTCAGAGGGTTTCAAACTTAATCATGAACTACGACGAGTATTTGAATCTTACTGCAAGGGCGAAACACTACAAATACAAGTTCCGGGTTATAGTTCAGTTGTTATTGTTGCGGAAAAGACTTTATAAAAACCTGATAAAAGAAAGTGTCTTGCTGACTTAACTTGTTGTTAAATCAGCAAGACACTTTTTATGCTGAAATTTTCATTTGTTTAAGGCTAATTATTTTCTGAACCGTATTTTTCAGGTTCAAGTGAAATCAGAACTTAAATCACGGTAATTTAAGCAATGAAATGAAGTAGCCCGTAACTAATCATGGCAATACCAGCAGCTGCTGGAATAGTGAGGAACCATGCGCCAACAATATTTCCGGCAACTCCCCAACGTACTGCAGAGCGGCGAGTGGTTGCCCCAACGCCCATAATTGCAGAAGTGATTGTGTGAGTAGTTGAGATTGGTGCATGGAAAATGTATGCGGCACTGTAGAGAACACTTGCGGCTACAGTTTCGGCGGCAAAGCCATGTGCGGGATCAAGATCAATAATCTTTTGTCCCAGAGTTTTCATGATTCGCCAACCGCCAGCATATGTTCCAGCAGAAATCGCTGCTGCTGCTGCGAGTTTTACCCAGAGTGGGATTCCAGTGCCATCCCAGTATCCACCAGCAACGAGTGCGAGAACAATCACGCCCATTGTTTTTTGTGCATCTTGTAAGCCATGACCGAGAGCCATAAGAGCAGCTGAGAAAGTCTGTGCGTGACGGAAGTTGCTCATGGTTCTCTTGTAGGTTGCATTTCGGAAAATGAAAAGCAATAGCTTCATTAGTAAGAATGCGAGTGCGAAACCAATGAATGGTGAAACAAACATTGGAATAACAACTTTCTTCGCGATAACGTCCCAGTGAACGGTAACAGACGCAGCAATACCAGCACCCATTAAGCCGCCAATTAGAGCGTGTGAAGATGAGGACGGAAGACCGAACCACCAAGTCGTGTAATTCCAAACGATTGCGCCAACCAGGCCGGACATAACAATCACAAGACCGTGATTATCGCCTGGTGGCCCAATAATGCCCGAGCCAATTGTTTCGGCGACTGCAGTACCCATAAGAGCACCAATGAAGTTCATTACCGCCGCCATTGTTAGTGCTTGGCGTGGCGTGAGCGCGCGAGTTGAAACAGAAGTTGCAATCGCGTTCGCGGCGTCGTGGAAGCCGTTTGTGTAATCAAAAATAAGTGCAACTACAACAACGGTCGCCACCAAGAAAAGGGTGAGATCCATGTTGTTCAGGACTCCTTGATTGCAATAGATTCTACGAGACCTGCAAGGTTTTCAAAGCGATCGATTGCCGATTCAAGGCGGTCAATTACGAACTTCATTTTGAGAACTGCCATCGGATTTGATTCGTCTTCAAAGAGCTTTGAAATTAAACCACGGTAAATTGTGTCACCGTGGTTTTCTAGTTCGTTAATACCAACCCAGTATGCGCGCATATTGTCGTCGAGCTTGCTGAGGTGAGTCATCGCTTCAGCTGTGCGCTCAGCACACTTTTCAATGATTTCTACAAGTTTGATTGCTTCTTCTGGAAGTGAACCAACCTTGTAGAGCACCATGTTGTCGCCAGACTCATCGATGAGATCTACACAGTCGTCAATCATTGAGGTTAGTGCAAAAAGGTCGGTACGGTCGTATGGAAGTACGAAGCTTTGGTTAATTTGGTTTTGGACCTTGTGGCTTGCTTCATCGGCTTGATTTTCAACTTCATGAAGCTGCTTGTTGAGCTCTCCGCGCTCTTCAGGCGCTGCATTTGCAACCTGATTCAGCACGTTAGCTGCATTTACGAGAAGTTTTGCTTGCTCGGCAATTAGCTGAAGAACGAGCTTGCCACTGTTAAACATTTTCGATCCCACGTTATCCCCTAATCGGAAAAGGACTTAATGACAATTTAAGAATAGGTGAACATTGGTCAAACTGCGCACTCGGATTCAGGATTGCTGATGTGAGAAAAAAGGTATTGAAAACTGTTGCGAAATTCTTAGTGGTTTTAGAGGGACGAAATTCCCAAGTGTTTTGTTTATTCTAAGAGTGGCGGAAGGTATAAGAATAGCTCAGTATACTGCTAATTATCTCGAGTGAAATAGAGGATGGCCGAACTTTGATAAGAAAGGAACTTACTATCGTGTCCATCGTTGAAAGAATTAGTAGGCAGTTACTTCCGATATTTTTGCTTTTAATCGGAATAACTATATTGATTTACCGCTTATGGATTAATGAATCATTCCTATCAGGGGCAAGGTTTGGGCTCATAGTTTGAAAAAGTAATTTCCTTTGTTAAGGAAACGGGGGCTGTGAAATGCACAGCCCCCGTGAAGCTTTTAGGACACCGAACCCGAGAGCGCCTGTCGGCGCAGAGGACGCTCGTAGCGTCAAATTATTGGAGCCCGGGGCTTTCGCGATCCGGTGTCTTGTTAAATAATGTAGTGCTCTTTTTCGTGTAAATCTACTCCAGAGCATCGCACAGATTCTTTGATTTATTTAAGAAATTGCACAAGTGTGCGCCAAGATATTGTTTAGTTTTTCAGCTTTAAGGATTAGAGTGAAAGTGTATTTGGGCATTTATTGCAGCGTTAAATTTAGCTGAATTGCGGTTAGAGTAATCAGACTCAGGTACACTCATCTTGTGAGTAATTTAGACAATATTGCCAATCAGCCAGAGGAAATATTTAGCCAGCTAGAAGAAACTGGATTACCAGCTGAATTATCAGAAACAGAAGATCCCACTGCAGAAGGGGGGTCTGCGGCTTTTCTGAAATCCTCGTCGGAAGACTCGGCACTTAATCAGTCTAAATCGCAGGCAAAAGTTTCAGCACATGCTTTTGATTCACCGGTTACCCGCACAATTATTACTTTTAGCTCACTAATGCTGGCTTTGATTTTTGCGCTGACTCTGAGTTTGAATGCTGGAGTATGGGTTGGGGCTCTTCTGGCAGGCTTATTACTGGCTCTTGGAATGCCGCGCTTAATGGATCTTCCGCATCCTAATTCAACTTCTGTTTTTTCCTTAATTGTTCTCTTAGCAGCACTGTTTCCACTGTTAACTGGAAATTTGGAATATCTTTCAATTATTGCTGTTCTTACAATTCCCGTAGTTTTTATTCTTGAAATGGCTCGAAAAGGAACGGCGCTTCGGCGTTTAGAACAGGTTTCTGGATCTTTCGTTACGGTTTCCTTAGTGCTCTGTGCGATTACTATCGGATTTGTGCCAAATTTTGAATTTGGCACACGTTATGGGTTTATTACAGTTTTAGTTACGGCTGTAGTGGCTTTATTGCATGCTTTTCAGACTCGTTCTATGTTGCTCGCTTCTCTTCTTAACGGTCTAGTTAGTGGTGCAGCTATTGCGATAATTGTTTCTTCTTTACCGATTTGGCTTGGTCTTCTTCTCGGTGTTTTAGTGGCAATTATTTTCTGGGTTTTGCGGCAAGCATGTTTTTCCCGTCTTTCACAAACGGGATATCTGGAACTTTTCGCGTATGCTGCTTTGCCATTTGCGATTATCGGCCCACTAACCTTGTGTTTTACGCTGCTAGCAGGCTAAATACGCGTTTCATGGTTATTCCGTAGAATATACTTATGGAACTTGCGATACCTGAAGGATTTGCCCCGGAAAATTATCCATTATTTTGGCTTCTCGGAAATTGGCGTGGCGGTGGAGTGCTGCAATACCCGGTGATCGAGGCAGCAGCTTATATGCACGAAATTAATGTTGATTTTATTCCTGACCAGCCTTACTTAAAATTTGAATCTGCAATTTGGCTTGCGGAAGAAACTGCAGACGTCGTGGCGCAAGATGTGCCGGGAGTTGCACGTTACGAACAGCTCACAAAAGACTATTTATGGTCGATTAGTTCGGGGTATCTTCGGGTTAATCCGAAGGCTCTTCCACGTGAAGATGGAGCAGTTGAAGTTGAAGCAATGCTTTCTAATCCAAATGGAACTGCCCAAGTCTGGTTTGGTTTGGTGAAAAATGGAAAATTGCAGTTAGTGACTGATGCTGTGGCAAGGACTGAGTCCGGAGCAGATATTTCTGGAGCAAAATTAATGCTTGGAAAACTTGGCTCGGAACTTCTTTATGCCTACGAACTTGAAGCATTTGGGCAACCAATGGGTGATTATCTTGCGGGGCGATTATCTCCCGAAGCAAGTTTGAATACAACAGGTACTTCTTTGGATCCAGAGGGTAGTTCCCAAAAGGATTTTCCAGAGGATGTGCTGTAACTGGCACGGCATGTGGAGAGTGAATTTATGAATTCTATTTTTACTAATTTCAATCCAGTTATTCTTGATTCGGCACCGGTGGCGGCACATTATGGTAATCCTTTTCAAGAACAAGCACGGTTGGCGCAAGGACGCGGTTTTACTGATCTTTCACATTTTATGGTAGTTACCGTGACTGGGCCAGATCGGAAAAAATGGCTGCATAGTTTAACTACTTGCCCGTTGGAATTTATGCAGCCAAATGAATCTCGGCAAATGTTGATTCTCGATCCGCATGGGCATATTGAGCACCAAGCGCTCGCAATGGATGACGGAGAAACACTTTTCTTATTGTTAGAACCCGGTACTGCTCAGGCTTTGGTTGACTTTTTAAATAAAATGAAATTCATGATGCGAGCAGAAATAGTGTTGCATCAAGATGCTCAAATTATTGGTGTAGTTTTACCGCGCGAAGAAAAAATCCCGGAAGAACTCCTGGCAACTGCAGATGCAGTGCTTCTCGATTTATGGCCAAAAGTTCTTGCAGGTGGAGCGGATTACGGGGTGTCTGACTTGGAGCATCCGGCAATAAGTCGACAACGAAATTATTTATTGTATCTAACCGAGCGAAAAGGATTCGAGGGAAAAACTAATCTAGAGCACGGCGTCGATACTTTAGTGGCGGCTGGATATAAGGTGGCAGGTTTAAGCGCATGGGAAGCGCAACGGATTGTTGATTGGCAGCCAAGTTTCTGTGGTGAAGTAATTTTTGGCGAACGTGTTTTGCCACATGAACTGGATTTGTTACGAACGGGAGTTCATTTAGAAAAAGGTTGTTATCGTGGGCAGGAGACGGTTGCAAAAATCGTAAATCTGGGAAAACCTCCGCGGCGTTTAGCATTTTTGTATCTTGAAGGTCCAGAGGGAGATTTACCAGCTCCAGGAACGAGGGTTGAATTTCGAGGGCGTCCGGCCGGGGTGATTACTTCGGTTGCGCGTGATTTTGAATCTGGTCCGGTTGCACTTGCCTTATTAAAACGTAATGTGCCTGCTGATGCGGTTCTTGAACTTGGCGATTTTGTGGCAAGTTCGGTAGAGATTGTGGGCACTGCAGGAAAATCTTCAGTTTCCCCAGAAACACGGCCCGGAGCAGAGTTAAGAAAGACTTCCCGAAGCTAGGAGTTTGGATAGCAATGCGAATCATTATTCAGCGTGTGAAATCAGCAAGCGTGGATGTAATTGCGGATTCCGGGGAAGTGCGTCGAGTTGGCGAAATTACTGCAGGATACTGTGTGCTCGTTGGTGTTACACATGACGACGGCGAGGCAGAAGTCGCGAAAGTTTCCCGTAAAATCGCTGAACTAAAGTTACTGCGCGGCCCTGATAATGCCGATGAGCCAGCTGAGCGAGTTTCTTTAGAAGAAGCAAGAGATACGGCGTCGGTTCTTTTGGTATCGCAGTTTACTTTATATGCGGATGTGCGAAAAGGGCGGAAACCTGGATGGTCGCGTGCTGCCGGTGGAGAGCAGGCAAAACCGATCTTTGAAGCTTTAGTAGCGGCGGTAGGCGATCGCGGAATTCATGTGGAGACCGGTGAATTTGGGGCGATGATGGATGTGCAGCTCATCAATGATGGGCCGTTCACAATTTTTTATGACACAGATCAGTAAACTTTCTCCGGAACAGATCAGTAAACAATTTTCTGATGTGAAGCGATAAACGTCGTCATCCATAAATAGTTGAGGCTGAGTCAGGTGTACTCAAGCCTACGGCGAAATGGTAAGGGGATAAGAATCAGGGCGCGCTAAAGTTTTCTTTAGGAAATTTTTCTAAAGGAGAGTCAATGTTTGAGCGGTTTACTGACCGGGCACGTCGAGTGATTGTGCTGGCACAAGAAGAAGCCCGCAATTTAAAGCATAATTACCTAGGCACTGAGCATATTCTTTTGGGTCTCATCAAAGAAGGCGAAGGCGTAGCGGCACGTGCGCTAGAAGCTTTGAATGTTACTTTCGATGGTGTTCGCGAGAACGTTATCGAAGCAATTGGTGAGGGGCAAGAACAGCCTAGTGGCCATATTCCATTTACCCCACGCGCAAAGAAGGTTTTGGAATATGCGATGCGCGAAGGCCTGCAACTAGGGCATTCGTATATCGGCACAGAACATCTTTTGCTTGGACTTTGCCGCGAACAAGAAGGATTAGCGGCGCAAGTGCTTGGAAAGCTGGAAGCTGATCCAACAAAGATTCGTAATCAAGTAACCGCAATGCTTTCTGGATATCAAGGCAAGGAAGCTGTTGGGGTTGGCGCTGGTTCGCAACGTGAAGGTGTGAAAGCTGGGTCCACTATTCTCGATCAGTATGGACGAAACTTAACTGCTTCCGCACGGGAAAATAAATTAGATCCAGTAATCGGCCGTCACACTGAAACACAGCGAGTGATGCAGGTCCTTTCCCGCCGCACAAAGAATAATCCGGTGCTTATTGGTGAGCCAGGTGTTGGTAAAACTGCAGTCGTTGAAGGCTTGGCGCAGGCAATTGCTGCTGGTGATGTACCAGAAACCTTAAAAGAAAAGCAGTTGTATTCTCTCGATATGGGTTCGCTTGTGGCGGGGTCTCGCTATCGTGGTGATTTTGAAGACCGGATGAAGAAGATCCTGAAAGAAATTAATTCACGCGGCGATATCGTGCTATTTATCGATGAAATCCATACTTTAGTAGGTGCTGGTGCAGCAGAAGGCGCATTAGATGCCGCATCATTGCTTAAACCAATGATGGCTCGTGGCGAGTTGCAAGTTATCGGAGCAACCACTCTTGATGAGTATCGAAAGTATATTGAGAAAGACGCGGCGCTTGAGCGTCGATTCCAACCGATTCAGGTTGAACAGCCAAGTGTGAAAGAAACGATTGCGATTCTTGAAGGTTTGCGAGATCGGTACGAGGCCTTCCATCGCGTCACTATCACTGATGAAGCTCTTGAAGCTGCTGCAAATATGGCGGATCGGTACATTAATGATCGATTCTTACCTGATAAGGCAATCGATTTAATTGATGAGGCCGGTGCGCGTCTAGCTATTCAAAAGATGACTGCGCCAGATGAGCTACGCGAATTAGATGAGGAAATCGCTAAGGTTCGTAGTGCCAAAGAAGCTGCGATTGATGGTCAAGATTTCGAGAAGGCTGCGTCTTTGCGTGATGAAGAGCAGAAGTTGACTGATGCTCGTGCGGAGCGTGAGAAAGCTTGGCGTGAAGGTGATTTGGATGCAGTTTCTGTGGTGGATGAAGATTTGATTGCGGAAGTTCTTTCAATGAGTACCGGAATTCCGGTCTTCAAGATTACCGAAGCTGAATCGGCGAAGCTCTTGCGAATGGAAGAAGAAATCCATAAGCGTGTGATTGGTCAACATGAAGCAGTGAAGGCAATCTCGCAATCGATTCGTCGTGCTCGTGCCGGCTTGAAGGATCCAAACCGTCCGGGTGGCTCCTTTATCTTCGCTGGTCCAACTGGTGTCGGTAAGACGGAGCTGGCAAAGGCTGTTGCCGAATTCTTATTTGGTGACGAAGATGCACTTATTACTTTGGATATGAGTGAATACCAAGAGAAGCACACCGTATCGCGACTCTTTGGTGCCCCTCCAGGTTATGTTGGATTTGATGAGGGCGGTCAGCTCACGGAAAAGGTTCGTCGTAAGCCGTTCTCAGTAGTTCTTTTCGATGAAGTGGAAAAGGCACACCAAGATTTGTTCAACTCTCTGTTGCAGATTTTGGAAGAAGGTCGCCTGACTGATTCACAGGGTCGCGTAGTTGACTTTAAGAACACCATTATCATCATGACCACTAATCTTGGCGCGAAAGACATTGCCAAAGGTGTATCTACCGGTTTCCAGTTCGATGAAGATACCGTAAGTGGCTATGACCGAATGAAACAGCGCGTAAATGAAGAGCTGAAGAGTCACTTCCGTCCAGAGTTCCTAAACCGTGTGGATGACATTATCGTCTTCCCACAGTTGAACAAGGAAGAAATTCTCCAGAT